>JANOQP010000483.1:0-9198 GCA_031414895.1 Saprospirales bacterium | reverse complement strand
TTGATCTTGTTCGTGTACTTTTTGCTCGCCGTTGAGAACAAATCGGGTTCCAGCCAGGAGCGGAACTGGGCACAACCGTCATATTTTTGACGGGTGACGTACACAAAATGCTGGCCGCCGAGCGGGAAGCTGTACGGATTGAATTTGGAAGGGTCGTCGAGTGGGAACCGGACGACGTAATCGCTCGGGTTGAACATCATGTCCGCGCCGTTCGATGGTTCATCGGGCCAAGTTTGACCGCCGTCGGGGATACCGTTGTAGATCGAGTTTTCACCGAAGAAGATGTTCAACCGCTCGCCCGTTTCCACGTCGATGCAATATCCAGGGAACCAGCCCATGCCGCGGACGGGCTGACCGTCAATCGTTTCACCATCCGGGTCGGGCTTGCCGTCGCCGTTCGCATCCTCTTTCCCAACGGAAAGCGCGTAGCGGGTGTCCATCGAGCGGCGCAGCCAACCGTTGGTGGCCGGGTCGGATTCCGTGCGGAAACCGAGCGCGGGCGCAGCGGTGCTGGTGTAATTATCGGCAGCTGTCTCCACGATCAAGCAACGGCTCCAATTCTTTTTGTCGCTCGTGAACACGATGTCCACATTGTTCAATTGGTCAAGCCCGTTCATGATGCCGTCGATCGTTGTCGTGTTCGTGCTGTTCGAAAAAGCAATCGTCGGTGGCGACCAGCGCGGCGAGAGCTTGAAATCAAATGGCGTTGCCGGTTTTGGGTTCCAAGTCATGTAGTATGGCACGAACCATTTGTTGCCAATATTGGTCAGGGCCTGTTTCGGGTCCAAAAGCGCATAGGCTTCAAGCGGTTGATTGGCCACAAAATGGAGCGGGGCTGCCCCACCTGTCCCGGGCAGTGCGTCCGGGGACTCCGGGATCGCGCCGAGCCATTCGTTGGTCGGGTCGGCGAAGGTCGCTGTCATGTCGAGCGCACCGTTGGTGATGTCGCCGTTCGGGTTGGTGGCCACATCATCGGTTTGCGCCACGGTCACGGAGAAGCCATAATCGGCGATCAACTGCTCGTTGAGGCGCGAAAGGGTGCGCTCCGAGTAGATGATGTCGCCCGTGGCTTTGTTGATCATGTTCCAGCGGGCGTTCGCGTCGAGGACATTGTCGGTGAGGTTGTCATCGACGATGAACAGCTCAAATTCACCGTCCCGCACATTCACCGGGTCATAGATGCGCACATTGATCGGGCCTTTTCCTTCGACATAATCGAGGCCGATATTGTTGTGGAACAAGATGCTGTCATGTTCGCCGGGTTGCAGTTCGACGGCGATATGGCCGATGCCAACGCCCTCATAACGGGTAATCGCCGGGCCATCGCCATAGCTTGACTGCAAAGAGCGGTCAACGATCGGGCGCGGGATGACCGTGTAAGTTTCGACGTTCAAACGGCCTTCGAGATAGCTGCGGCGTTGTCCGGTTTTCGGGTTGGTCGGGTCGAAATCGTCGAAATTGTTGTACGCATAAGCGACCGCGACGTAATAATACTTCTTGTGGTTCACCAAAGCGCGGGTGCCGCCGGTGCCAAACTGATCCTCTGTGATCCTGAAAGAGTGGCCGACGCCTTTGTTGTTGCCGTCGATTTTTTCCACGGGTGTCCAATAAATGTTGCCACCTGGGCCGAGGAGCGATTCCCAGTTGAAGATCTTGGCGATACCGTTCTTGATATCACTTTGATAGACGACGCGCGCTTTGTCGATGTCCACAAGCTCCGAACGGGTCACGTTGGGATTGTGCAGTTGATAGACTTTGTAGCCCTCAAATTTGTACGATTTTTCCTCGACCGGAAGACCGCTCGGTGCCTGAAAATCGACCTCCGAATAGTTCTCCTTGTAATTGTTCGAGCTCAAATTGTTCGACAAAACGCAAACAAGTTCGCGGTTCAGTTCCACCCAATCGAGGTCGGGCGCGGTCGGGCCGTCGATGACCTTGAAGCAGTTGTCAAACAAGCCTTGTGCCAGCCGGTCGGCATAGAGCAGCGGCTCGAGGTCCGGGCATGGGTACTGGATGTTTGGCACCCAAGGCACACCGACGATCAGCTCGTTCACTTTGCCGGGGCCGAGGGTAAAAGGGCCGGAGGCTTGGAGGGTCCGTTGGTCCCCTTTCGGTTGGACGTGGCTGCACATCGACCATCCGTCCGGGTCGTTTGGCGGCGAGCCGAATGCAAATTTGGTGATATCCGTGCTGCCGAGGTTGTAGCCGGAGCCACCGTTGGTGAACGGGGTTCCGTCCTTCCAGCGACCCGTGAGGTAGTTGTAAAACTCTGCACCACCGCCTGGATCTGTCATCGCGTTGATGGAAGCTTCACGACGCCAATAGACGAAAGAGGACATACCGAGTTCGCAGCCATGCTGGTCGAGCGGCCCGCGGAAATAGTCCACGCCGAGGATCGGCACTTCGTTGCAATAGGTGTTCGTGTTCGATCCACCGACCGAGCAGTTGCAACCGGAGATTCCGTCGATTGCATCTTCGTTATAAACGTACATCAGGTCGCGGCGGCGGCTGCGGTACTCGACAACGGGGTTGCCCATGTCGTCCTCATATTCGCAAGTGTCGATTTTCACGAAAACCGTGTCGCAACCGATAAAGTCGTCATCGGAGCAGCCCAAATCCGGGTCGATCCAGATGGCAAAGAAGGTCGAATCGATGGTTTCGACGGCGCGGTTGATCAGCTTGTAGCGATAAAAGGTCATATCGTTCAGCTCGTCCTGCGTCGAATAGCCAAAGGCCTGCACTTGCACCTCCATTTGGATGGGGTCGGCATCGGTTTGGGTATGGACGTTGCCCGCGTCATTATAGACCCAAAAGATCATTTCGTCCGGGAAAGTGGTCGCCGGGCAGCCCTGCACGTCAATCACCGGGTAGTCGCCGTCTTCCGGGTTGTACTCGTTGTTGAGGTTGTTGTCAAAAAAGAGCGCGAGGCCCTGGTTGGTGTTCGGCAGGTCGAAACCGTGGATCTCCTGAAAAAACTCGCTGCCGCGTGCCGGCCAGCCTTTCACATCCTTCGGGATGTCCTCCGGCGGATATGGTTCGCCGCGCAGTTTGTGGAACTCCGCGTTCGCTTTGTGCTTGCGGATATTGCTGCCGAGGACGCGGAAAAACTTGTCCCATTGCTTGCAAGTGCCTTCGCTGACCTGGCCGTCCGTCGGGTTGAGCGGGCCGGGCCAAAAATCGTTGTTCGAGCCGGAGCGGTAAAGTTGGCAGGCCATTTTCAGGTTGCCGCCCGGGTCGAAGCCGCCGAGCCAAATGGACCCCGCGAACAGCGAGGAAACCTCCGGTTGCCCCGGTTGCACCTGTGGGACGATGTACTTGCCCTTGTTCAGGTCCCACCACATATCGCCGCCGTTCAAAAGGCGGGCGCGGACGTTGTTGATGGAAAGGTCCGTGCCCTGTGTGGCCTGGTTGCAGTTGGCGCGGTACGAAACCTGTTGGTCGCCCTGCGGCGGCGTTGGCCCTGCGGATTTCCAGTTGTCCGGTGGCCGGCAAACTGCACCCAAAGCGACCAGCACCATGCTGAAAATCAGGAGTGATTTTATCGTGCGCATATTTTTTATTGTTGAGTAATTGAAGAATGGAAGAATTGGGGAATTCAAAAATCAAAGATTGCACCAAGATAGACACGGCGCGGTTGGCCGTAATTGTCCTGGTTTCGCACCCTCCATGAATAGGAATCATAGTAGGCATCAAGGTTTTTGCCCGCGATCTTGACCTGTTGGATCTCCGAGCGGCCGTCCGGCGTGTCGCGGAACCCGTCGTTGGTCGGCGAGCCGGATGCGCCATAAACGCCCTTGATGTTTTTCGTGTTCAACAAATTGGACACGCGGAAATAGACGTTCAGGCCGAGCGGTTTCGATTCGTTTTTCGACAAATTGAAGTTTTTGTCGAGCCGCAGATCAAGCCGCACGCGCCATGGGAGGCGGTTGCCGTTGAGCGACCCGACCGTGCCGGTGCCGCCAAAACGGGTCGCCCGCTCTTTCGCCGTGTACGGGCGGCCGGAAACACCGGAGACGGTGAGGTTTGCCCCAAATTCGGCCAAAATATCCTTGCCGCCGAGCGTCGGGCCGTTGTACCGCTTGCCGCGATCGAAACGGTAATCAACGATCGCTTGGATATTGTGCCGCTCGTCGAAGGTCAGCGGGAAGAGGGTTCGGATGGTGCCCCGGTCGCTGATGCCCCTTTGGGTGTTCGCGTCCGAGCCGGTGCCCTCCGCAAATTGGAGCGTGTAAGCCACCGTCACCTGTGCGTTCTGGATGCGGCGCATGTCGTATTGCGTCGAAAGGCCCTTGACCGTCCCGAAGTCGATATTGCCGAAGGTCTCGTACTGCCCGACGGTCGGAATGAAGGCAAAGGTCCGGCGCTGGATCATGTCGCGCAGCTCCTTATAATATGCCGACACTTTGAGCGCGGAATAATTGTTCAGCTTTTGCTGGAAACCGACCTCGTAGTCGATTGTGCGCTCCGGTTTGAGGGCCGCGTTCGATTGGTTCGGGTTGTCGAGTTTATCGTAGAAATAGTAATAATCGAGCGGCGACATAAAGTTGTCGCTCGGAGGGCGCTGCGTCAGGATATCGTAGTGTGCAAAAAAGTTTGCATCCGCCGAGATCGGGAACGAAAAGGCCATGCGGGGCATGATATTGACCTGCGGCTTATAGTCCTCGAACGATTGGTTCGGGTCAAAATCCTCGTCCTTGATGTTCGAGTCCGGGAAACGGAGGCTCGGTTTGACGACGCCGCCACCGAAGATGACGTTGCCGTCGGAGGCCTGCGTGCCGTCCCTCGTGTACCACTGCTCGCCGTTGCGGAAGCCCTTGACGAGCTTGTCGTCCTCTTCCTCGACATAGACCTTCCATTCCTCGCCGACATTGCTGGGCAAGGGTTTCCCGGCCTGTGCATAATAATCCTTTGCCGAATTGACCTCGTACAAAGAATAGGGGTCCTTCATGACCTTCGTGTTCGCATCATAGCGGTCGACGCGGACGCCGAGGCGGAAGATGATGTCGCGGAACGAAAACTTGTCCTGGATATAGGCCGCCTGATAGACCGGGGTCCGTGCGCCCATCGGGAACACCCGGAAACCGTCGGCATCCTTTTTGGTGAAAAAATCATTGAACGACGGCTGCGTCGTCAATTTGTTCCCCAAATAATCGTAGCCGTAATAATCGAGGATCTCTTGGTCGGTCAGTTCTTTTGGCGAGAACATCGAGAGGCTCAATTGGCTCGGCGTGAGCGACTGCACGTTGAAAAATTCGTGGAGGTCGCCGCCGTTCGCCTCGCGGACTTTTTGGTAAAACTTCACTTCCGATGCATCGGCGATCAAGCTGCCATAGATCCAAACGGAATCTTGGATGAACGGGCTGAAAACCTTGTACAGTTTGTTCGTCGTATCGACGCCCAAAATATGGGAGTTCGCGGCCAATCCGCCCAAATTGTAGAGGGCGCCCGGGGCGAGGTCGTATTTCCGCTCGATGCGCTGCTCATAAATGAGGCCCAGCGAGATATTGTGGATGCCCTTTGCCGAGCCGCCCGGGGCGAGGTTGAACGAGGCGACGGCGTTCATCGTGTAGATATCGTTCTCGTTTTTGCGGTAGGCGTTATAAACGGTGCCGACACTGGTGTGGTCGTTCCAAAAACCGCCCCAGCCCGTGGCCGAACGGCCGTTCGTGCGGATATAGGTGTCGATGTCCTCCGGGTTTGCGAACTCGTTGTAGGCCGCGAGGACCGGGTTTTGCGTCCCTGCGGTATAGCCGAGGAAGGTCTGCGTCCAGTCAACGTGCTGCCCGAAGGTGGGCGAACCGCCGTTTTCGTCGAGTTTGTACGGCCACTCATAATCGAACTTGCCGATATAGCCATAGTCGAACAGGTTTTCGCCGTGCACCGGGTCGGCCACTTTGTCCCATGCTTTTTCAAAACCAAAGGAAAGGCTGTATTGAGCGTTGCTGATGAGCGCGCGCTTTGCGTCCTTGCCCTGATCGGCGGATGAGTTGCCGAGGCGGTGGCGGAAGCGGAAGATCCCGCGATAGCGGTTGTTCTGCTGCGTCGGGTTGTTGCGCGAATTGACCGCCGCCCACGATGGGAAAGTGGTGAGGCCGGGCGTGAACTTGTTGCGGCTGTCGTTGAACGTCCCCGTCAGGCTCATGTCGATATTGTCGGTCACCCGAAGGTCGAGCTTGGCGGTCATGTCAACCGCGCGGGCTGCCTCGTCGGGGCGATAGTCGAGCACGTCCATATCCGCATTCGTGAGGCTTTCTGCCGAATGGATGGTCGATGGGCCGAGTTTTTGGGTCGGGTGCAGTTCCAGTTCCCGGAATTTTTCCTCCTTGATCCGATAGACCGGGATGGCCGGGCGGTCGTCGTCCTTGTCGCCGGTATAGGTGCCGGAGAGTCGGAAACCGAGGACGGTCGCGCCCGTTTTCTTTTTGATCAGCGGCCCGCTCAAATTGGCGTTGATCTGGTTGTACCCGAACTGGTCGAGCTTCACCGGGCCAGCCCCGGAGGTCTCCAATTCAAGGCCGCCCGAAAATTTCGAGGCCGGGCCTTTCGTGAAAATGGAGATGACCCCGCCAGTCACGTCGCCAAACTCGGCACCGAGACCGCCCGTCGCGACCTGCAACTGGTCGATGTCCTGCGCGGGCGGGAGGTTGTTTTTCGTGGTCCGGATGCCATCGATATAGTAGTTCGTCGCGTTGTCGCGCGAACCCCGGATGGTGACATCGCCCCCGTCCACCGAGGACACGCCGGCCGTCGTCGCGACGATGGCATTGACGCTTTTGGTCGGCAGGTTGCGGATCTGCTCCTGCGTAAAACCGGCCCCCTGTGTGGTGTTGTCCTGCTGGATCAGCGGGATCGCATAAGCCGTGACGACCGCTTCGGCGAGCACTACGCCCTGGTCATCGGCCTTGAACTGCTTGTTGAGAAAGTTGGTCTTGCCGGCCTGGACCACCACCCCGGTGACGCGCTCCGAGGTCCAACCGACGTAGACAAACTCCACGTCGTAGGTCCCCGGGTCGAGGGAGATGAAAAAATTGCCGTCAAAATCCGTCTGCGCACCGGTCTTGACCTCGCTGCCCTTCATCACCTTGACGGTGCATCCGAAAGCGCCTCCAGCCGGTTCGGTCACCTTCCCTTTCAGGGCAGTTTGTCCGATGACCCACGTCCCCATCAAAAGCAGGGCGGTTGTGAGTAAAAATGAACGTACCATAGACATGAATTTTTATAGAAACTTGATTAGTGTAATTGAATTAAGATTGGGTCGATTGCGTTTTACGAATTGGTTACAATTGTTAAAATTGTGAACCGGCCCGATTGCAAATCGAATAAAGGGTGCAATTTTAGAAAACTTGTTGGGCTTTCACCGCATCCCGTTTTTTTTGGTGTCCGCGTTTTGACAAATATGGTTTGGAGGTTTTCACAGGACAGTTGAACTTTGTTTTCCCCCCGGTCTTTTTTTGTCAATTTTGAGTCAGGTTTGTTTTGCCACAAATTGCCCAAATTGCTCAAATTTTTCGCTGGCGCGGGGCTTCGTTCGCTGGCGCGAGGCTGTGTGATCTACGACGTGAAGTTGTACAGGCTTTCGACGACATAAAGTTGTAAATCCAACCAGCCCCAGCGGGGCGAAATGTTGGTAGAAATTCATCTTTCACGGCATTTTTAGCCCCATCGGGGCGGAATGTTATTCAGATGCTCACATTTCGCCCCGATGGGGCTTATGAAAACGTTCGATTAGTGCAGTTTCTACCAACATTCCGCCCCGCTGGGGCTGGTTGAAATTACAACTTTAAGTCGTCGAAAACGTGTACAACTTCACGTCGTAGATCATAAAACCTCGCGCCAGCGGTGAAACCTCGCGCCAGCAAGAGCCTAACCAAACTAATAAACCCAATTTTATGACAATTGAACCCGCAGCCGAGACGCTGCAAATGATCGCGGAAAGTGCACGCGCGTTCGCCGAAACGCATATCCGCCCCAACGTGATGGACTGGGACGAGGCCCAATTTTTTCCCGCCGACCTGTGGCCAAAAATGGGCGAGCACGGCTTCACGGGCGTACTCGTGCCGGAGGAATATGGCGGCGCGGGCCTCGGTTATCAAGAATATATCACGGTCATCGAGGAGGTCGCGAAGGTTTGCGGGAGCATCGGGCTGTCGGTCGCGGCGCACAATTCGCTTTGCACGGGGCATATTTTGACCTTCGGAAACGATGCGCAAAAGCGCAAATATTTGCCGAAACTTGCCAGCGGCGAACACCTCGGCGCATGGGGCCTGACCGAGCCGGGCACCGGCAGCGACGCGGCCCGAATGATGTGCGTTGCAAAACGCGACGGCGACCATTGGGTGATCAACGGCACCAAAAACTGGATTACCCACGGGCGGAGCGGCCATGTCGCCGTCGTGATGACCCGCACGGGCGAGCCTGGCGACAACAACGGCATGACGGCCTTCGTCGTCGAGCGCGGGACGACCGGTTTTTCGGGCGGAAAAAAGGAGAACAAGCTCGGGATGCGCGCCAGCGAAACGGCGGAAATGATCTTCGACAACTGCCGCGTCCACGAAAGCCAGATGCTCGGAAAAGAGGGCGACGGCTTCAAACAGGCGTTGAAAATTTTGGACGGCGGGCGCATTTCCATCGCCGCACTCTCGCTCGGCATTGCAAAAGGGGCCTACGAAGCGGCAGTAAAATATGCGAAAGAAAGGCAGCAATTTGGCCAACCGATCGCCAATTTTCAGGGCATTTCGTTCAAATTAGCAGACATGGCGACCAAAATACAGGCTGCCGAACTGCTCACCCGACAGGCCGCCGACCTCAAAAATGCGGGCAAAAAAATGACAAAAGAGGCCGCGATGGCCAAATATTACGCCTCCGAGGTGGCCTGCCAAGTCGCCAACGATGCCGTCCAGATCTTCGGCGGATATGGCTACACGAAGGATTTCCCGGTCGAAAAATTTTACCGCGACGCAAAACTTTGCACCATCGGCTAAGGCACCAGCGAGATCCAAAAAGTGGTCATTTCGCGGGAAATCCTGCGCGGCTGAAACTGATTTTTATAAGAATGCTGTAACTGTTTAGGACGAGCCTGTACCGGTCGGCTTTAGCCGCCGATTTTGCACTTCTTTGGAGATTTATCGCCAAATAAACAATCCTGAATCGACGATTTATAACCAATCCGGTTATTTTTAACACAATACGGCGGCTAAA
>JANOQP010000482.1:0-7135 GCA_031414895.1 Saprospirales bacterium | reverse complement strand
CCTTCAACATTCACAACTTGCTGATAATCAATCTTTTAACGACGGCTCGATGACCGTCGGCCTGAATTTTCATGAAATAGACCCCGGCCATTTCGCGGCTCAAATCGAGGTCGATGGTCGGCGTTTTCAGCTCGTCCATTTTTTCAAAAAAGACGGTTTTCCCAAAAATATCGGTAACGGTGATGTCCAATTTTTTACCCAAAAAACGGGCAAGCTCAACCGTGCAAAATGCGTCCGTCGGGTTCGGGAAAATCTGGAAATCGGCGATTTCTGCCGGGTTTTGCCCGCTCGAATTGGGCGAAACGGCCTGCCCGGATTGCCCGGCGTTGATAATCCAGACCGCCTCGTCGTCCTGTACGGGCGTGCAATTGGCTGGAATGGAGGCGTTCGGCTGGCTGTCCGGATCGGTCGGCGACTGCAAAGCCGACCATGCGACGACCTTTTTTTCAGCCGTCGTGAGTGTGAATGCGGGCAGCGTCAACACCGCCGTTTGGCCTGCGGCGAGGCTCCCGATTTCCCAAAGATTGGATACCGAATTGAGCGTGCCTTTGGTCGGCTGCGGCGGCGTACCCGCGAAAACGAGGCCGTTTGCCTGCGTAAAAAAGCCGAATCCCTGCGCTCCCGGACAGACCCAAACCAGCACATTGGCCTGCGAAATGGCGGCGTTGCCCTCGTTTTTGGCGGTAATCGTGTAGGTCACATTGCCCCATTGCGGCACGGTCGTTTTGTCGGCGGTCATCGTGATTTTGAGGTCTGCGCCCGCGCCGCCGCCGGGCGTTTGCACGAGTGGGGCAGCGATGACCGCCGTGTTGTTGGTCTCGTTCGATTCAGGAATGACGTTTTGAAAATCGGCATTCAGTATCAAATATTGACCGACCGGGCCGGTTCCCTGCACTTGCAAAATTCCGGAAAGTGACTGCGTTGCGCCCGCTGCAATGCTGTTCACGGTAATGAGGAAGCCAAAACTGGGGTCATTGGCCGACAACACATTGTCCAACGAAATGTGGCCGAGGATGCCAAAAGGTGCCGAAACCGCCGCCGTTCCGTTGTTTTTCAGGTTGAATGAATATGGCACATGTTGAACGCCCTGATTACCAACGAGGGTGATTGGGCCCGTTTGCACGATGTTCGAGATGGTCAAATCGGGCAAAAGGCTGCCGGATTGAACGACCGTCACCGACTGGACATATTGATTGTTCGTCTCGTCCAATTCAGCGATTTGGCCGTCGGCATCGCTCTTCGAAATCATAAAATAGGCGCCCGCCGCGATGCCCGCCGGGATGTTGCCCTGCGGATAAGTTGCCTCGCTTCGAAAACAATTCTGGCCGCAGGCAGCGGTAAGAAGCGTCGTAATCGTCTCCTCGCTCACGAGCCAATCGTTCGCGCTGAACGCGTTATCCGTCGAGAGATAAATTTTGTTTTTGAAAGTCAAAGCCGTGTTCGGCGCAAAAAGGTTGATGACACTCTGGCTGCAAGACTGAAAAGAGACCGTCCCGCCAGCCGCTACATTGCCCACGCCGAGGTTGTTGCCGTTCAAAATGCCGATAAAATTAAAGCACGATTTTCCAAAAATATCGGGCAACGGGTTGACCGCTCCGCCTTCCGAAAGGCAAACCTCGTCCACAAAAACGCAGCCCGCCGTCTGCTTCATAAAGCCGATTTCGACCCAAACCGCGCCCGCTGGGGCCGTTTTTGAGACCGTGCCCTGTGAATAAGTGGCCGTCGTCGAAAAATCAAAAAACTCGGTGACGAGCGGCTGCCACGAACTGGACAGGTATTTTATGTAGCTCAAAACCTTGTTCGCGCCGGTCGTTTCCGTCCGCGCCTTGAAAAGGAGGGTCAGGTTTTTGCCCGGCGAGGTGGCCAAAGTTTGGCGAAGGCTGGCATTTTGGCAAAGCCGGATGCACTTCGCGCCCGCCGAGGGGAGCGTATTGAAAATTTGGGGGTTCGTGCCTTCCCAATTGTCGAGGTTGTTTTCAAAACCGCCGTTTTGCAGTAGGTTGGCTGCGCACGCGCCACCGCCGCCCGAACAAGCCGGAGGCGGGACTATCGGCACCGAGGCAATGCTGGCAAAATTTACATTGTCGTGTACCTCGAAAGTGAAACCGCCCCCTGCAATCAAGTGCGGCGCGACCGAAAAGGGCACGCCATAACTGCCGTTGGTGCTCGTGCCGCTCGTCCAGCCCGAACCACAAGTCCCGGTTTTGTTGATGGTCACGTCAAAAGTGAATGTGTCATCGGCCGGATTGGTGGGCGTGGCATTGTTCGAGCATTGCATATTGCTGACGGTGCCCGAAATGACGCAATTGCTGGCCACTTGCGTCACCGTGACCGTGAAACTGCACGTCGAAGCATTGCCCGCCGCATCCGTCGCCGTATAAGTTACGACCGTCGAGCCAATCGGAAAAGGGTTTCCCGGCACTCGGTTCGAGGTCAAATTGACCGCGCTGCAAGCATCTGTTGCCGTTGGCGGTGTCCAAGAAATGTTCGGTTGCGGGTCATTTATCGTTTGAAAATTGATGTTCGCCGGGCAGCCCGAAATCACGGGCGCGGTCACGTCGGGCGAGCATGGATTGCTGCCGCCGCCTTCCGAAAGGCAAACTTCGTCCACAAAAACACAGCCCGCCGTTTGTTTCAAAAAGCCGATTTCGACAAAAGCCGCGCCCGCCGGGGCTGTTTTTGAAACGGTCGCGGAGGCAAAAGTTGCCGTCGTTGAAAAATCAAAATACTCGGTCACCAGCGGCTGCCACGAACTCGACAAATATTTGATGTAACTCAAAACTTTGCCCGTCCCCGTTTCACTCCGTGCTTTGAAAAGGAGGGTCAAATTTTTGCCCGCCGTCGTGGCGATGGTCTGGCGGATGCTGCCGTTTTGGCAAAGTTTGAGCGATTTCGAGCCAGCCGAGGCAGTCGTGGAAATGGTGCCGCCCGTGCCTTCCCAATTGGCGAGGCTGTTTTCAAATCCGCTGTTTTGCAGCAAGTTGGTGGCGCAAGTGCCAGGATTTGAACCGTTTATGATAATCGGGACAGCCGAGGTGTTGTTGCCCTCGTTGCTTTCCAGTTCGGTATTGTTCAAATCCGAAACCAGCAAAAGGAACAGATTGCCCGTTGGAAAACTCGCCAAAACCGGAATCCCCGCGGCGGAAACCGTTTCCGAGTAGCCCGGCGGGTAATCCAGCGTATTGGGCTTTTGGTAGCCAATTCCGGTGGAGAAATCGTCCGGGCTGAACAGGTTGTCGGTGGACAAAAAGTAGCGGAAAAGGACATCCGCTTTTGAGGTCGCCGCCCCGCCGTTTCGCAGCGTCGCCACTGGGTTGATTATTTGGCCGACGTTGAAATTCAAGGCCCCGTTTATAAAGTGATTGCTCGTGAAAATGTCCGGCAAACTTGTCGGTGCATCGAGGCAAGAAAGCGTCAAAACCGACCAGTCGGAACTGTAATTCTGTTTCAAAAAATAGACCTCCCCGCCCGATTCGACAATTTTTTTGACAAAACTGGCTTCCGGCACCCTCACTTTTTTCGTCCAAAGAAGCGTGTTCGCGGCATTGAATTTTTTCAAAACAATGGTGTCGTTCGTGTTTTGAAAAATGTTCCCGGTCAAATACCGCTCGCCTTTTATCGAGCCGCCGTCGGTCGTTTGGGTGAAAAAATCGTAGTTTTCAATGCCGTTCCCGAGCAAGGTTTGATGGTGAAAAATCGAGGAATTATAGGCCACAAACTGGTCGTTCACAAACTCGCCGTCGAACGTTTCCGACCGGTAACAGCCGCCTGATTTGCAATAGCCGAGGCCCTGCGAATCGGTCACGGTGAAGCCTCGGCAAAGGTTTTTCCGCAATTGTGCGCCCGCCGACCAGATGTTCACATAAAGCTGTTTTTCGCTTTTTTGGACAAAATTGCCGTCCATCAACCGCAGCCAGGCAGAGTACGAAGTGCCCCCAAGCGCCGACCCAAAAATGTACGACAGCCGCGTCGGGCTCACGACCGTCAACGAACTCGCGCCAGCACCATACGGAAAGCCGTTGCCCGGGCCGATGTATTTTTTAAAAATGACGTTCAGGTTCGCGTCGGTTTTCAGCGCAAAAATCGAGTCGATAATATAGGGTTGGTTGCCCACCGCATTTTTCCCGCCCATCAAAACGAAGCCCGTCCCGAACTCGGTCGCCGTCTGAAAATTGGGCAAAACCGCAGCCGTCGCGGCGGGCAGCGGTTTTGAATAAACCACCGCGCCGGTCTGATTTTTTTTGACCAGCGAAGTCACCGCGCCGTTGATTTCAAATGCATATTCCGAAAAAAATTGGGGCGAAACCGCGCCCAAGTTTTCGGTCGAAACGAGCGCGGGCACTGCATTAAAAGTCGCCCGTGACCGTTGCCCGCCGCCGTCAATCACGAATTGCGCGTTCGTCGAACCCGTCGCGGGCTGGGCGCAGACCAACTGTCCGTTGCCGACAAACTTTTCACAGGTCCCCGCCGTGCCGCCCGTCGCCGAGTTCACCTGAACTGGCGACGACGAATAGACAGTGTTGTTCGCCTCGTTCGATTCGCCGATTTGATTGTCCGCGTCCACTTTCAAAATGATAAAATAATTGCCCGGCGCGAGGCCCGCGGGCACGGTCGTCGCGCCCAAAACTTGCGGGACGGACAGCCCTGCGGCAAAATTTCCGGTCGGCACGATGCCGTCCTGCACATCGTCCGCCGACAAAAATTCATCGGTCGAGAGGTAGGCTTTTACCGAAAAATTGCCCGGAATTGAGGTGTTTGATTGATTTGCGAGGTCAAAACGATAACTGATGACCTTGCCGACCTGGGTTTGGTAGCCGTTGAGTTGGAGGTTGGCAATGGTCAGGTCGGGCAAATTGCCGCCCGTTCCGCCGCCGCCGCCCGCCGTGAAACAGAGGTCATCGGCAAAGCCGCAGCCCGTGCCGCTGTTCGTCTTGAACACCGAAACCTCGACCCATGCCGTGCCCGCCGGGGCGATTTTCGAGCCAGTGAAACTGGCGTAATTCGTGCCGCCGACATAAATAAACTCGTCGGCAATTGGTGTATAGGAGCCGTTCAAAAACTTGATATAACCGACCGTTTGTGTGGCCGCGCTGCCATTTTTCCCCCAAAAGGAAAGGGTGTAGTTCGTGCCGGGCGTGGCCGCGAACGTTTGGCGCGGCGGCACCTGGTCGGGGCAGATTTTGAGGGCCTTCGTGCCGGAGTGCGCGTCGGTGGTGACCTCGCCGCCGCCGTCCCAATTGGTCAGGCCGGACTCAAAACCGGGGTTTTGGAGGAGGTTGCCCGTGCAGTTTTGGGCGGTGTTGTTTTGCGAAAAAAGCAGGCAGCAGATGGCGGCCAAAAAGGGGGGAAATTTTGAAGGGCTCATGGCGCGGTGTTGTTTTTGTTGAAGAAAATGGAAAGGTTCAATCCGTCAAATTTAGGGAAACCGGGGCGAATCAAATAGGACAAATTCGGCGGTTTATCAAAAAAAATGGGCCGCCCCGGCGACCGAAATTTGCACTTTCTTTGTCCCAGAAAAAAACCTGATCCTCAACCGGACAACAAAAATGCCCTTTATCCGCTCCTTTTATTTCGGCGAGTTCCCAAAAACGGACAGTTTTCCGTTCAACCTCGCCTTTTTGACGAGCCAGGAAAACTTTGAAATTTCGGGTAAAATTACTGTCGTTATCGGCGATAATGGCTGTGGGAAATCCACACTTTTGGAATCTCTCGCCTATTCGATCGGGCTGCCGACCATCGCCACGAACGATATCCGCTCCGACGAAACGCTCGGCGGCGGGCAACTGTTGAACACTTTTTTGCGCATCCGCTGGACAAAACCGACGCGCAACGGCCTGTTTTTTCGCGCAGAAGATTTGCAACGGCTCGTCGCGCGGCTCGATTTTATCAAAAAAGAGCTCGATACCGCGATCACCGAACTTGAAAGTGAGCTTTCCGAAGCCGCCATGAAAGCCCCAAAATCCATGCTTTTGGATGAAAAAGCGGCCATCGAAGACCGATATGGCCCAGACCTGAACGCATTTTCGCACGGCGAGGCATTTTTGAAGGTCTTTGAAAATAGGCTCCGCCAGCCCGGCGTGTATATTTTGGACGAGCCGGAGGCCTCGCTCTCCCCCACCCGGCAGCTTGCGCTGATGCAGATCATCATCGACCGCGCCGAAAACCGGGGCTTTCAGTTCATCATCGCGACGCACTCGCCGATCTTGATGGGGCTGCCCGGCGCGGCGATCTTGCAAATTTCGGACGGAAAAATCTTGCCCATCGAACTCGAGGAGACCGAGCATTTCCGCATCACGAAACAGTTTTTGAACGACCGGAGCGTGTTTTTTTGATTGCCAAAAACCGATTTCCGCTTTCGTTGTTCTTCAAAAAAAAATCCAAAAATGAGCTGGTTCCAATACGCTGCCATCACGTTCGCCGCCTTTGCAGGCATGGAATTCATGGCCTGGTTCACCCACAAATTCGTCATGCACGGCTTTCTCTGGTCGTGGCACGAAGACCACCACAAACCGAAGCACGAAAAAGAGGGCTTTTTTGAAAAGAACGACCTATTCTTCCTCGTCTTCGCGCTGCCAAGCATGTCGTGCTATTTCGTGGGCGGTTTCACGGCGCATTTTTGGGCGCTCTTCATCGGCATCGGCATCTCGATCTATGGACTGGTCTATTTTTTGGTCCACGACGTTTATATCCACCAGCGGTTTTTGTGGTTCCGACAGCTCGATTCGCCCTACTCGCGGGGCATTTTGCGGGCGCACGGGGCGCACCATTCGCGGACGGGAAAGGAGGACGGCGAATCTTTCGGGATGCTCGTCGTGAACCGAAAATATTTTCAAAAAAGGAAAAAACGGGCGGGCGAGGAGAAGGTCGAGGGTTGATTTTGGGGAGTGCAAACAGTGATTTTAACAAAATTTTATCACCCAAAAGGGTGAATTTTTGGCCCCAAAAACCTGACCTATAACCATTGTTTTGAGTGGTTTTCAGCGAAAAAAGCACACAATTTGCTTTGTTTTTAAAACCCAGAAACCTGACTTGCCCAAAAAATTGGTAAAAATTTTAAAAAAAAAGCCCGCTATATTTGAACCGTTCAACCGGGCCCGGCCTGAACCTTTGCTACCCAATCTTCTCCCGTTCCAAA
>JANOQP010000481.1:0-1788 GCA_031414895.1 Saprospirales bacterium | reverse complement strand
TAAATGGCAACTTGCTTGCACCATGACGAGCACCTCTCAATGAGAACGTCTTACCTCCCATTGAATGCTATTGAACAGAGGGGACTCTTTGTAAATAGGATGCTCCATCCTCTCTGGGTGAAGCACTGCCATTGCTGTCATGTCTTGGATGAATACCCTGTTCATTTGCCTGAAGAAGTTTACAGCGAACAAAGCAGTTGGGTGATCACTGACCCGACTGTCTTTGATCAATTGGTCATGCAAATCATAGACCCATTCACCGATTGGTGTGCTTCGTAGCAAAATCTCAGGAGGCTCTACTTCTGTTCGCGTATTGTAGTAAAGTTTGTGGTTCCCGTGATAACCAGCTAGTTTGTGCATTGGTCCCATTGGAAGCTTTGCACTGTAGCTGTTGTCAAATACTGAGGGATTCCAGTTGCCCATCTTTCTGATCGCCTCGTCCTCTTCCTCCAGCAGTTCCAATATCTTAGATCAAATGTTGCGGCCAAGGTGTAACAGCTTGTTCATAGGAAGGTTAAGGCGTTGCAATATTTTGCTGATATGGTCTCCGTAGCTATCTTTGCCCATTTCTTTTTTGTTGTCGGTGGAGTTAGTATCTGCCAATAACTTAATGTCGAACCAACTTCCATTGTTGCACCAATCATCCACTGTCATATTTCGGAACTCGTTTGTAATGTAGAACCTGTACATCATGTACATGGCCAAGGAACCAACTGCACAAAGCCTCACATCGCGATGGCGAATAGCCCTACCATAAAGCAATCGGCCGTTGTTGGTCTTGCCTTGGGAGACTTGGTTAACCATGATGCTGATTGGGTGGACATCAGTGTCTGTTTTCGGAGGGCATATCATTAGGAAGTCGCTCCACTCAGCTCTGTAGAGAGACTCGGCACGTAGGATCCCACTTGCAGTATGCTGTGCACAATATCTGTGCCTTAGCTGGCATGCAACTTGTCGTGGGCCTACAGCTTTCATTGCATCGTTCCACAGCTCTTGTTCAATGGCTGGGTAGTGCTCAACAATGGTGTAGGGCGCAAACTCCGCAGTAACTTTCTCCTGGTAGGTTGCCTTCTTTATATAGGGTTGCAGACGCTTCACCTGGATATTCAAGTCGATGCAAGGTTGCTGCCAGATGTCAGACCAGTACAGTGCGTTCACCTTGTCCATCTTCTGTTGATTGTAGATCTTCACAAGCACCTGTTGGTACTGATTGAAGTTAGACCAACTCATCGGCTTTAAAGATTGCACAGGCATTGGATTTTGGGATGGCGACACAGGTACACCATCAAAATGACCCATTACAACGTCATAACCAGCTCTGTCGAAATGCTTCTTGTTATTATTATTCATGCCAACTCTCGGCTTCAGTGTCCGGAAGGCACAATAGTACATAAATCTAAACACCTTTTCGGCATTAAGATTGTACTTGTAGGGGTCGTCCGGATAGATTTCGTCACAGTACTCAAAGTACTCGAGAATCTTTCCTTTGTGGCATCACTGTATTGGAAGGTTGAAAGGACTCGTTCATCACTGTCACCGATCGATGCATCTGCACAGTAATGTTAACTTCATTCGGATGCTGAATGCCATTAAGCCTTCCAGGAGGTCTTCCTCTTAATGGAGATAGAGTCGTTGGCGTCCTGGGCGTGGGTGGGGAGTAAGTCAACCCTTCCGAAGAAGAGCCATCTGAAGGGGAACCATGAGCTGCGGGCAAATGCGCTGCTTGCATTCTCATCCTCTGTGCTATGATGACTGAGGCTGTAATGGTCATGGTCGGGTGTTGTTGTT
>JANOQP010000480.1:0-3291 GCA_031414895.1 Saprospirales bacterium | reverse complement strand
GAAAGACCTTCGTTCCTGTCCAAAAATTGCCCGATGAAAAAAATGTTCGTTTGCCTGCTCGCGGTCGCCGTTTTTGCCGCTTGCCACCAATCAAAAAAAAGCCATGCCTCCGCAAAACCGCGTCCAAAACCGAAAAAAGAGACCGCCTCAAAACCGCCAAAACCGCCCGTGAAAACGGATGCCGCGACCGTCACCGTCGGCGGGGTCGTTTTTCAAAACTCGGAGTTTTTGAGCCCCATTTTGGAAAAAGCGCAAAAGGAAAAAAAGCCCGTTTTCCTCGAATTCCATGCCGCGTGGTGCGCCCCGTGCAAATTGATAGAGGAGGATGTTTTCACCCAAAAACAGGTTTTCAACTACTTAAATGCCAATTTTTTGAACTTTCGCGCCGATTTTGACGCACCGAACGGCAAAACCCTCTCCGCTATTTATGAGGTAAAAGGGCTGCCGACCTTGATTTTCCTCGACCCGAACGGCGTTGTTTTGGAGCGGAAACTGGGCGCGGTCGGCTATTCGGACCTCAAAAAAATGGGCGATGCGGCACTCGCAAAAATGAAAAAGTAACACAACTCTCAACGTAATTTCAAAAATGAAAAACGGCCCAATCGCATTCCTTTTGCTGTTTTTGGCCCAAAATGTTTTTGCCCAAAAAAGTTTGAGCTACGTCGGCGACCGCCGTTTCAAGGACCCGACCGATCTGCTCGGCTTCAATTTTCGGCCATTTGAAAAAGAGATAAAAGGCAGCCCGAAAGTCGAGGTCATGCCCGGCTCCGTCACCTTCGGGATCACGCGCGGCAACCTGTTTGTCGAGGGTGAAAACATCGCCGGCGTTTATAATATCAACAACATCAACCCGACCGATTTCGGCTTCAAATTGCTGCTGCTCGATGCCCGAAACCCCGCCGAACAGGGCCACTTAAAAGTGATCCTCAACGGCGGCAAACAGGCCGTCGCGCTCGTCTTCAAAAAGGGCACGAAATCGCCCGAGATCATCTTCCATATCGCCGACATCCCGGAGGAACTGGCCAAGCGGGAGGCCAAGTTTTTCACCGACCGGGGCGAACTTTTGATCGAAAACAAGGACAGTATTTGGGGCAAAACCGTGTTCCCGTTCCTCCGTTTGCACCAAAGCACGGGCATCCAAGAGCGGCTTTTGATGGCCGATTCGATGCGCGTACATTTTTACGAAACGGTCGAGATCATCGACAAAACAAAGAAGAAAAAGGAGCCCGGCAAAAAGGCCGGGGCTGCGCAAAAGGTTGATGGCCAACAAGTTGCGACCGATTCATTGGCCGTCGCGGCGGGCGATTCGCTCGCGCCCGACCCGAAAAAGATCAAGATCGTCAAGCGGCATTTTGTCCGCGTGAAGGGCCTATATAAATATGAGGACGGCTCGTCGCAGCTCAAAAGCGAGGATTTCGAGATCAAGAACATCTCGTGGCGCGAGGACAAAAACGCGGTCAATGCCGACGACCATTTTTTGGTGGAACTGGAACTCGAAAAGCACACGCCGATCCTCCTTTTTTTGAGCGACCGGCAGACGGTTTCGTACCTCGAAATCGATGATTTGAGGTATTTGATGCGAGGGTATTGACAGGTTTTGACCGTTCAAATCCGCAAGATCCGAAACTCTGTCCGCCTGTTTTGCGCCCGCAGCTCGACCGTCGAATTGTCGTTGAGCGGCGATTTTGGGCCCAGTCCCATCGTCTCTATCCGGCCGTCGGCGATGCCCTTTTTTACCAAAAAAACCTTGATGGCCTCCGCCCTTTGTTCGCTCAATTTTAGGAGGTCCTCCATGCGGCCCTGATTGTCCGTGTAGCCCTCTATGCGGACGACGAGATTGGGGTTTTCGTTGAAAAATTGTACCAAACGGTCAATTTCTGCATAAGATTTGGCCAAGATCTCGGCCTTCGATTGCTCAAAAAAAATCGGGTTAAGGTGGATGACCGCGCCGCTCGAGAGGGGTTCGATGAGCAGATCCACGACATAGCTTTCCTGAAAAAAAGGCTTGCCCGCCTCATAAAAAACGCTCTGCCGAATGCCCGTATAGCCCGGTTTTTGGCCCGAAAATTCCATCGTCACCCCCTTCGGGATCTTCATCGAGTACGAGCCGTCGGGCGCGACGATCGGGTTGGTTTTGCTGCCCGCCTCGCCGTACCAAACGATGGCATCTTTGACCAAATCGCCCGTCCGGCCGTTCAAGATTCGGCCTGTGATTGTCAGTTCCGTCGGACTTGGCGGCGCGATCTGCACCCGGAAAATATCGCTCGACCCGTCCCTTTTTGACGAAAAATAAAGGTAGCCCGTGCTCATGTTGAAATACGGTTGGCTGTCGTCGGCGCCGGAATTGATCGGCTCGGTCAGCGGCTGGGGGGCTGTCCAATTTTCCCAAGAATTGTTCAGCCGTTTCACCATGAAAATATCGTTGCCTCCGAGCGAGCCAGCGCGGTTCGACGAAAAAAAGAGCGTCGTGTTGTCCTCTGAAAGGAACGGCGTCGTCTCGCGGAGCGGCGAATTGATCCCGCCGCCAAGGTGTTTTGGGGCCGACCAACCGCCGTCATCTTCCCGAAAACAGGCATATAAATCCATGTCGCCCTGCGAATCGGAGCGGCTCGCCGACAGGATCATGATCTTCCCATCGAAGCTCATTGTGAGGCTGACATCGCTCGTGAGTGTGTAAAAATCGCGGATCTCGATGGGTTTTGGAATCGTCCAGACATCGAACGCGGCTCGGCGGATGGTCGAAAAACCGCGTTCGAGGCCGCCAGCCGCCGGGAATTTATTGACCACGATGAACTCGTTGGGGTCGGGCGTGATGGCGACGAGGGAGTTGGGCAGGGCGTTGTTGAGCGGGGCGGGCGCGTGCCAGGTCTTGTCGAAATTTTTGCCGTCGCCCTCCGCGAACCAAACATCCTGGTTGAAAGCCGACGCGACCGGGTCGCTGACCGGGGCTTGCGCGATCTCGGAATAAATCTCGCGCAGCGTGTTCAAAAAAGCATCCGGCGGCATGGATTGCGATTGGTCTGCACCGTTGAGGATCAAATTTTTTGAAAAATCGGGGAAGCCGACGCGCGTAAAAAACAGCGTCCGCCCATCGCGCGACGGCACGGGCGTGATTTCGTCGGAGCCGGAATTGATGGACTCGGGCAGTTTTTCCAGCAAAAATTCCTGTGCAAAAACGCCTTTTATCGAAAAAAAAAGGCCCAGAAAAAGGAGCGTTCTAAAAGAAATGAGGTTCATGTAATCGAGTATTCGGACGGCAAAAGTAGTTTCAGGTTTCAAGTTTTGGGTTTC
>JANOQP010000479.1:0-3416 GCA_031414895.1 Saprospirales bacterium | reverse complement strand
CGTCGCGCTGTCCATCGTGGACACGAGCGGTTGCCGGGACTCCCTGACGATTGCAGTGCCTTATTTGAAGCTCGAACAATTGGCCGCATTTGACTGGACACCGAAGGAACTGAACTCCTATCAGAAGACCGTCACCTTTATTGACCAGTCAATCGATCCGGTGAAATGGAAATGGGTGTTCGACAAATTCGGCGCGTCGTCCGTCCAAAACCCGGTCTTTGAATTTCCCGACACGGGCAAGGTCACGGTCAAATTGTTCGTCACCGACGACCGCGGCTGCCTCGATTCCGTGGAGCACCGGTTCGATATTGTCCCGTTCATCAGTTGGTTCATGCCCAATGCATTTACCCCAAATGACGACGGGGTGAACGACCAATTTTATGGGAAAGGCGTTCTCGACGGTGCGACCAAATTCAATTTTTCGATCTACAACCGCTGGGGCGAAAAGATCTTTGAGACCCAAAACCCCGAAACCGGTTGGAACGGCCGGAAGGAACACACGGGCAAGCTCGTCCAGCCGGGCGTTTATGTCTATCTCGTCACGTTCACCGGGCCGCGGGGCGACCCTTTTGAGTTCAAAGGTTTTTCAACCGTCGTGAGGTGATGTCTGAACGTTGATTTTCTGTCTGAACTGTGATTTTTATGATTTTTATGATTGCCGTGATTCAAATCAAAAAAATCATAAAAATCACAGTTCAGACAATTCTTCATTATCAAAAACTAAAACTATGAAACTGCTCAAAGCATCCATTTTCCCGATTCTCACCTTCCTTTTTTTGGCAAATATTGCCGCCCAAAATGCCACGATCGATGGCTATGTTTTTGAAAACTACAACCGCGGCTATCTCAACCAGGTGAAAATTTCGGCCTATCGGCTCAATACCAACATCATCGTCGCCCAAACTGTCAGCGACCAGGAAGGCCATTTTGTGCTGAAAATTGACAACGGCGAGTACGCCGTTTTGGCCGAAAAGGACATTTTTCACCCAAAATACGATACAGTCCGCGTCGAAAACGGGAAGGGTTTTTCCAAAATGGAGATGCGCCGCAAACCCGGCTACCTGTTCGATGTGACCCTCGCCGAAAAGCGTGGTTCCGACGGTGAGCCGGTCGATGCCATTCAGGGCGCGACCATCGAAATTTACAACAAGACCACAAAAAAGGCCGAGCTTGTCCTTAAAAACCACCCCAATCCGGGCATTCAGTTCACGTTCGAACAGGGCAACAAGTACACGATCATGATCCGAAAGAACGGCTATTTGACCCGCCGGATCGAGGCAAACATCGCGGTCGAGGGCTGTATTTTGTGCATCGACGGCGTGAACGACCTTCGCCCCGGCGTGACCGAAAACCTCACCGAGAGCAATACGATGGGGACCTTGCTGGCCAATTTGGACCTCGAAAAAGTCAATATGGGCCGCAAGATTGAACTGAAAAACATCTATTATGACTACGATAAATGGTTCATCCGCACCGAAGCGGGGAAGGAACTGGACAAGGCCGTGACCCTTTTGAAGGATAATCCGAGCATCAAAGTGGAGCTTGGCAGCCATACGGATTCGCGCGGATCGGACGATTACAACGAGAAATTGAGCCAAAAACGCGCCGAATCGGCAGTCGCCTATATTGTCGAACACGGTGTCTTGCAGGAAAAAATCACGGCAAAAGGCTATGGCGAATCGCAACTTTCAAACAAGTGTGGCAACACCGTAAAATGCTCCGAGACCGAGCACCAATTGAACCGCCGCACCGAACTGAAAATCACCGGGGTCCTCGACGACCCGCGCCTTTTTGTTGAAAACCAGCCGTCGCTTGAACAGATTATCCGCGAAGAGGAATTTGAAAAGGAGCTGAAAGAATTGGGCAACGCAAAAGAGTACAAAACGCCCGAAAAGCCAGCGAAAGAGACCCTGCCGACCAAAGCCAAGCAAAAAACCGCCGTTTCGCCAACAGTAGAAATGCCTTCCCAACCCATCCCGATGGGCGATATCGTCATCAAGACCGAGACTTTTGACGAAAAAACCAACGAGCGGATTGTCATCAGCGAAACGCCCGTGATGGAGGTCATCGAGGAAAAAACGGTCGTCGGCGCGGCGGTGAACATCGCCGCGCTGCCCACAAATTTTACCGGGTTCGGCGTGGAGGTTTTGCGCAGCGACCTGCCAATTGGCGGCGACCACCCGGTTTTCGCGAGTTTCAAAAAGGTTTTCGTGCAAAAGGACGCGGAAAATATGTTCAACTATTGCATCGGCGTGAGCAACGACCTCGCCAGTTCGCGCAACTGGTATTTGAGCGACGCGATCCAAAAATTCCCGGACGCGCGATTGGTCTCGTTTGCCGAGGGCGTGAAAAACTATATAAAATGAGAAATCACACTGTTGGAACCCCCCCCCATGCCTCATTTTGAAGACTCGCCCGTAAAATAGTCCTCCCGGTTTTTGAACAGAATATTGAACGTCTTCATCGACCCATAACATCGGGTGATGTACTGTTGAAGGTTCACTTTGTCCTCGTCGGAGAGTTTTTGGTGCGCGTTTATTTGTTGTTCGAGGACGCGCAGACGGTCGCGCATCATCACTATTTTGTGAAAAAAAGTGTCGATCGGCACCTCTTTTGGCTGCATGGAAGCGTCCCCGGATTTCAGGATCATCACGCCGTCCCTCCATTTTTCGCCGAGCGGCACGATTTCCTGCACCGCGTCGAAGGTCTTTAAAATGCGGACGAGCGATTTTTCGGCCTCCGTAAAAGTGATGATTTCTTCGGCGGGCAGGGCCTCGATAATGGTCGCCCAGTTGTCGTAATCCTTGCCGACGAGCTTGATGCCGTGCTTGACAAAACAGATCTCATAGGCCACGAGGTGCAGTTTCAGCACGACGCCGATGCCAAATGCGGGGTGTTCGACGCGGCTTCCGGGGCCGAGGAGGGTTTTTTCGCTCATTTTATTGATGGATTTTTTTTCAAGAACGGAGATCCAAAAAATTGGTTTCGGGGAAAACGAAACCCCTATTTTATCGGCAAACATAATTTGACCACAAATTCAAAACATAAAAAAATGGCACAAAACCCGCTCAACCTCCCTTCTTTTTTTGAAAACGGAAACCTCCGCGCCGTCGTCGAGATCCCCGCAGGGACGAGCAAAAAATACGAGATCGACAAAATTTCGGGCGAGATCCGCATCGACCTCCGCGACGGGAAGCCGCGCATCGTCCGTTTTTTGCCCTATCCGATCAATTATGGTTTTGTCGCCGGGACGAACATGGACAAGGCCCGTGGCGGCGACGGCGACCCGATCGATGTGCTCGTGCTGGCCGAAAACCTCCCGTCGGGGACTATTTTGGAGGTCCTCCCAATCGCCCTTTTGAAAATGACCGACCTCGGCGAACAAGACCACAAAGTGCTGGCCATCCCGGCGGACG
>JANOQP010000478.1:0-2758 GCA_031414895.1 Saprospirales bacterium | reverse complement strand
CAAAAAATCCGTATCGATATGGGTGTAAATTTCGGTCGTCGTGATGCTCTCGTGGCCAAGCATGTCCTGCACGGCGCGGAGGTCGGCACCGCCCTCGACGAGGTGCGTGGCGAAGGAATGCCGGAAGGTATGCGGCGAGATATTTTTGGTGATGCCGGCCAATTTTGCCAGTTCCTTGATGATCAAAAAGACCGAGATCCGCCCAACGACCGCGCCCCGGACGCTCAAAAAAACGGTGTTTTCGGCCCCTTTTTTGATTTTTTTCAATTGTTTCCGCTCGGTTTCGAGATATAGCTTGATGTATTTGAGGGCCTCCTCGCCGATCGGGACGATGCGCTCCTTGTCGTTTTTGCCGATAACCTTCACGAACCGCTCGTCAAAGTAGACATGGCTGATCCGCAACTCGCACATCTCCGTGACGCGCAGGCCGCAGGCATAAAGCACCTCGATCATGGCCCGGTTGCGCGTGCCGTTCGGTTGGCTGAGGTCGATGGCAAGGAGGACTGATTGCACCTCCTCGATGGACAAAACCTCGGGCAGTTTTCGGCTCAATTTGGGTGGTTCGAGCATCTCTGCGGGGCTGTCGTCGAGCAAATCTTCGAGCAAAAAAAACTTGTAAAAGGCCCGCAGCCCGGTCAAGATCCGCGCCTGGCTTTTCGGCTCCATTCCAATCTCGGCGAGCCAGCCGAGGAATTTTGAGAGGTCTTCCTGTTGGACATCGAGGGGCAAGACCGTCTCGCCACGCGCCGCCAAAAACTGGACATATTTCTTCAAATCGCGCTGATAGGCATCGATCGTGTTTGGGCTGAACGACCGTTCGAGCTTCATGTATGCACTAAAATCGCGGATTGCTTTTTCCCAGGTCATTCGATTGCGGAATTTTCGGTCGTTGAAGTCACTCGAAATGAGGGTTGCGGAAAATTGCCCGCGCCCATTGTTGGGACAAAACAAAGGCTATTGACGGCATTTTTTCCAAAAAAAAATCGGCAGACCGCCGCAAAGGCCATCCACCGATATAGTGCTTGATTCCGTCCTGTTTTTTTCGGTCAGTCCTCGCTTTCAAAACGCTCCAAAAACGAGTCGCGGCGACGGCGCGAAACGGGGACGTTCGTACCGTCCTTGAACTCTATTTGGTTCTCGTTCTTGTCGAATTTTTGGATATGCGGCATGTTGACCAAATGCTTGTGGTGGACGCGGAAAAACTTCCGGCCGCTCAACAGTTTCTCAAAAACGCCCAAGGTCCGGGCAACAAAAACAGGTGGGCGGTTGGCAAAAACGACCTTTGAATAATTGGAATCGGCCTCCATGCGCACCACTTCGTCGAGCGGTTCTTGGATGGTCGAGTTGGCGGTCGGAAGTTTCAGCTTCGTTTTCCCGCCGTTGGGGAGCAGTTCGATGGGCATAATTTCATTAAAAAAAGTTGGGAGCTTGGATTTCGTACTGGTTCTGGTGCTACTATGGAATGCTGTTTGTGAACCGGATAATTTGACGGAAAGTCACGAAAAAGTCACGTTAGATGAATTTTGTCCTGAAAATATACTGTTTTACTTCTGTTTCGTGCAAATCTCACATCCCGGTCCAGCGGCTAGGTACCCGTTGTGGACACTCGCGGCCCATCTCGTTAAAGTGCGGTTAAACCAAAAACGCTACCCGGCCTGTATTTTTACTTTGCTGGCCAATCCGGGGCGCGATTTTTCAAGCCCTGCCCCTGTTTTTCATTCAAAATTTTATTTACCATGAAAAAAGCTACTGCACTCGTTTTGCTCTTCACGATGTTTATTTACAGGATAACCATCGGCCAAACGCCTGAAACGCCCGTTTTTAAAAATGTCGAAGGGATGGCCAAAGGCAACACGCACGTCGTAAAATCGTGCGACGCGCCGACCGGCTTTCTCGGCGTTATGCCCGTCGAAAACCCCGAAATTCCCTATGGCCTTTCGCTGGAAATCATGGAAAATGGCCCCGCAGCGAAGGCCGGGTTGAGTGGCGAAATCTTGGTTTTGAGCATCGATGAAAAAAACGTCGCCAATTGGGACGATTTGGTCAGCATCCTAAAAACGACCAGTCCCGGCCAAAAAGTTGTGCTCGAAATGGGCGAGGGCGAATCGATCGCGACCAAAACGGTCGAATTGGGCAGCCAACGGCATAACCGTTCTTCTCCAAAAAACCACCACCGCGCCGAAGAAAATTACCCAAACAAGCCCGCCTGCCTCGGCGTTTTTGGCCAAACCGGCTGGGCTGAAAACAACCTGTCCGACGGCACAAGAGTGACCGACCTCGTCGTGAAGGGCGCGGCTGAAAAAGCGGGGATTGTCGCCGGCGATTTCATCACAGCCATCGATGGCGTCCCGGTCGAAACGTTTGGCAAACTCTACAAAACCATCGCCGAGTACAATCCCGGCGACCGTGTAAAAGTGGATTTTTTGCGCAGCGAAAAACGGTTTTCGGTCGAGGCGACGCTCAAAGCCTGCGATGAAAGGCCCGTCGTTTCGCAAAGCCAACAGAAATTGATAGTGGTAAAATTTCAGGATGTGAAACCTGCGCAACCAATTGAAAATCAACCGATTGCGCCGCAAACTAAGCTCGCACTCGAATCGTTCACGGCCTTCCCAAACCCGGTTTCGGAAGAAGTGACCATCCGTTTTTCGGGCGAAAAAATGCCGACCGAGATCCGATTGACCGCCGCGAACGGGCAGGTCTTTTTCCAGGAAAAAATCGAAAATTTCGAGGGTCAATACGAGCAACAATTTGACCTCCG
>JANOQP010000477.1:0-2925 GCA_031414895.1 Saprospirales bacterium | reverse complement strand
TCGAAACCGTCGGATCGACCAACGACTTTGCGGCACAGCTTCTTGCGTCAAAAAGCAAACCAACCGACGGAACCGCCGTTTTTTCGGACAACCAGTCAGATGGGCGCGGACAAATTGGCAGCCGCTGGGTTTCCGAGCCGGGAAAAAACCTCGCGATCAGTTTTATTTTTTACCCAAATTTCCTCGAAATCGGGCAGCAATGGCTCATTTCGGAGGCCGCCGCCCTCGCCACGCACGACTTTTTGACAGTCTCGTGCGGCATCCCCGCGAAAATAAAATGGCCGAACGACCTCTATTTTTTTGACAAAAAAATGGGCGGCATCCTCATTCAAAACAGCATTGGCACGGGTCGAAAAATAGAATCGACCGTCATCGGCATCGGGCTAAACATCAACCAAGTTTCGTGGCCGCCGGAACTGCCCAACCCGGTCTCGCTCAAAACCGCCGCTGGGCGCGATTTTGACCTTTCGTGGGCGGTCGAAAACCTTTGTAAATGTCTGGAAATCAGGTACTTGCAACTAAAAACCAATCCGAAAATATTGGATTTGAACTACCTCCAAAACCTATACAGAGTCGGTGAAATGTCCGATTTCGAGGCGGCGGACGGGCGCATTTTTTCGGGCGTGATCATCGGCATCCGGCCCGACGGGCGGTTGGTCATTTCGGAAACGGACGGGGAAATGACGGTCTGGGAGGCGAAGGAAATCAAGTTTTCGGGGCTTTGAACCACTTATTGACCCGTAGTCATGAAACATAAAACCTTTGAAAAAAGCTATTGAGGCTGACGATCTCTAAAATGCGTTCAACGTCCCCGGCCTTTATTCGGGACTTGAATTTCTCCCGGAGCAAAACACCTTTAATCTCCCGCAACAAGGCATCACTTGACAAAAGCGTGAATGAATCATCATACAAAATCTGGTCGACCTTTTGCCGGAACGTTGACGCGAAAAAATAGGATATGAAGATATTGATATCGAGGATGATCCGAATTTTAATGGACATAAAACCCATGGTTTAATTTTCCCTAAAAGCACGGATTTCTGCCGCAATCTCCTCTTCGGTGAAGCCCGGCGAAACGATTTCCTTTGAAAGCAATGCCCATCTTTCTTTGAATGCCAACATTTTCAACCGTTCAAACAAGATCAATTTTTGCTGTTCGGGCAGTCGCTCGATGATGGAAAACAGGTCATCAAAAGGGATTTCAACTTGAATTTTTACAGCGTTGGTCTGCATTTTCTTGAACAATTTTGAACAAAAGTAACCGCGTTTTCTAATTCCGCAAATCGGCTATTTGAGCACTAAACCTTTGAGCCGTTGTTGGCGTCCCCGCCAACAAACTCACTAAACTTTTGGCCGTTGTTGGCGTCCCCGCCAACAAAAAACCCCTAAACCTTCACCGTCTTCCACTTCCCTTTTTTGAACAAAATGATGCACAAAAGTGCCAAAATGCTCTCTGCGATGACCACCGCGAGCGAAATGGAAATCGGCCCAACGTCCATTTTTTTGATCAAAAACCACGCTAGCGGGATCTCGATCAGCCAAAAACAGATGAAATTGAGGACCGTTGGGGTCCACGAATCGCCCGCGCCGTTGATCGCCTGCGCCATGACCATGCCCCAACCGTAAAAAACGTAGCCGCCACAAAGCACCCGCAGCGCAATCGCGCCCTGTTCGATTACGACCGGGTTTTCGGAGAAAATGGAGATTAGCGGCGTCGCGAAAAAGATGGAAAAAACCGCCACGCCGCCGAGAAAGAACATGTTCCAACGACCGGCCCGCCAAACGGAGGTCTCGGCGCGCTCGGGCTGTTTTGCGCCGAGGTTTTGGCCGACGAGGGTGGCCGCCGCGTTGGCCAGCCCCCACGAGGGGAGCAGCGAAAAAATCAGCACCCGGATGGCGATCGTGTAGCCCGCCACGGTCTCCGAGCCGAAGTTCGCCATCAGCCCCATCAGGAAGACCCACGAGCCACTGGCGATCAAAAACTGCCCCGTAGTGCCGCTGCCGATCTCGACGATTTTTTGCAAAATGGAAAGCACCGGGCGGAAATGGTCAATCCGCAATTTGATGATATTGCCTTTCAAAAGGACGTAAAATTGCATCAAAACGCCGACGCTGCGCCCAATTGTGGTGGCCATTGCCGCGCCCGTGACCCCAAAACCTTCCCAATTCCCGATGCCGAAAATGAGCAGTGGGTCGAGTACGATATTGATCAAATTGGCGACGACCAGCACCTTCAAAGCGGTCGATGCATCGCCCGCGCCGCGCAAAATGCCGTTGTTCAAAAAAAGGAGCATGATGACGATGTTCGAGCCAAAAATCAGCCGCGTAAAGCCTGCGCCCTCCGTCACGACCCACTCGCTGCCGCCCATCCAACGGAGCAGGTCGGTCGCATAAAACCACCCCAGCACCCCGATGACAACGGAAAATGCGATGCCCAAAAGGATGGCCTGCGCCCCTGCCTCGGCGGCTTTTTCGCGGTCTTTTTCACCGATCCGGCGGGCAACGATGGCCGTCGCCGCGCCCGCAAGGCCCCATGCCAGCGAATAGACGAGCGTCAAAACGGATTCTGTCAGGCGAATCCACTGGTGATTTTGCCGTGTTACGTGAATGGCGACCCCGCGCCCAACGTGAACACCAGCGATGCGGGCGATGTGGATGCGTTGATTGCCTTTCCTTACAACATTGCCAATGGCGGGCCGACGCCCGCGTCAATGTCGCATTTGGCGACGGCGCGGCAAGTCGGTTCGTTGTTGGGCGTGGCCTGGAACAAATTCACGAAACGGCTTTTCACTTCGGCGATGTTGCGGCGGCATGTGGGCTTAGGCCCGCAAGGCCTGGGCGGAATGTATGTGACGAACCTGACGAATCCGGCATCGCCTGCCACCAGCAACTTTATTGACATCACGGCGCTGGGGGTGAATGTCG
>JANOQP010000476.1:0-5296 GCA_031414895.1 Saprospirales bacterium | reverse complement strand
TCTTGCTTTTTACATTGCTTTTCACATTTTCTGAAATCAAACCAAAGCCGACAGACGACGAAAAGTCGTCAGGCGGGCCGCGCTTCAGCAGGTTCGGAACATGAGCCAAAATCAAAGCCGCATTTGGCCATTTCCGCCATTTTGTCACCCCATTTTTTAAAAAAACCTGTCAAAAAGCAATCAGTTACTGCCAAAATGCCAGCCAAAACCCACTGGCACACAGATTGAGAAAAAGGGTTGAGCAACACTCAATTAAACAGCAATTTCAAAACTCAATCTTTCTAAAATAATGGGAAAAATCATCGGAATCGACCTCGGCACCACCAACTCCTGCGTGTCCGTCATGGAGGGCAACGAACCGGTCGTCATCGCCAACGACGAGGGCGCACGGACGACCCCCTCGATCATCGGCTTTTTGGACAACGGCGAGCGCAAAGTGGGGGCGCCCGCCAAACGCCAGGCCATCACCAACCCGACCCGCACGGTCGCATCCATCAAGCGTTTCATGGGACTGCGCTTTTCGGAAGCCAAAAAAGAGATCGGCCACGCGGCCTATAAAGTCGTCGGCGGCCCGAACGACACTTGCCGCGTCGATATCGACGGTCGCCAATATTCCGCACAGGAAATCTCGGCGATGGTCCTCCAAAAAATGAAAAAAACGGCGGAGGATTTCCTCGGCCATGAGGTCACCGACGCCGTCATCACCGTGCCGGCCTATTTCAACGATTCGCAGCGGCAAGCGACCAAAGAAGCGGGCGAGATTGCCGGCCTCAAAGTCCACCGCATCATCAACGAACCGACCGCCGCGGCCCTCGCATACGGCATGGACAAGCGCAGCCGGGACATGAAGATTGCCGTTTATGACCTCGGCGGCGGCACATTCGACGTGTCCGTTTTGGAGCTTGGCGACGGCGTTTTCGAGGTGAAATCCACCAATGGCGACACGCACCTCGGCGGCGACGATTTCGACCGCGTCATCATTGATTGGCTCGCCGACGGTTTCAAAATGACCGACCAAATCGACCTCCGCAAAGACCCAATGGCCCTCCAACGCCTCAAGGACGCTGCCGAAAAAGCCAAAATTGAACTTTCGAGCGGCACGGAGACCGAGATCAACCTGCCGTACATCACCGCGGTTGATGGGATGCCGAAGCACTTGGTCGTCAAATTGAGCCGCGCAAAGTTCGAGCAGCTCACCGATTCGCTCGTCCAGCGCACCCTCGCGCCCTGCAAACAGGCGCTCAAAGATGCCAACCTCACCGCTGCCCAGATCGATGAGATCATCCTCGTCGGCGGCTCGACCCGCATCCCGCGCATCCAAGCTGCCGTGGAGGAATTTTTTGGCAAAAAACCCAACAAATCGGTCAATCCCGATGAGGTTGTCGCGGTCGGCGCAGCCATTCAGGGCGGCGTTTTGACGGGCGAAGTGAAGGACGTTCTGCTCCTCGACGTGACCCCGCTCTCGATGGGCATCCAGACGATGGGCGATATTTACGACGTCGTCATCGAGGCGAACACCACCATCCCGTCGAAAAAGACCAAAACCTACTCGACCGCAGCCGACAACCAACCGTCCGTGGAGATCAATATTTTTCAGGGCGAAAGGCCGTTGGCCAGCCACAACCGGAAGGTCGGCACGTTCATCCTCGACGGAATCCCGCCCGCACCGCGCGGCGTTCCGCAGGTCGAAGTTTCGTTCGACATCGACGCGAGCGGTATTTTGAGCGTCACCGCACTCGACAAGGGCACCGGCAAACAACAGAACATCCGGATCACCGCCTCGACCGGGCTGTCAAAGGACGAAATTGCACGGATGAGGGCCGAGGCCGCGGCCAATGCGGATTCCGACAACGCCGCCCGCGAGAAGATCGAAAAGATGAACACCGCCGATTCCCTCATTTTCCAAACGGAAAAACAATTGAAGGAATTTGGCGAAAAAGTCCCTGCGCAACACCGCGAGACCATCGAATCCGCCCTCGGCGAACTCAAAACGGCCCATGCCGCCGCCGATACCGACGCGCTCGATGCCGCAATGGAAAAAATGAACGCTGCATGGAACGCCGCCAGCCAAGACATTTACCAGGCGACGCAAAACGGCGGCCAGCCAAACGATGCCTTCAACAACAATGAAACGGGCAACGGCGCGGCAGCCGATGGCGCGAACGAGCATGTTCAGGATGCCGAATTTGAGGAAGTGAAAAATTGACGGCGGACGGCTGACGGTTAAAAAGAGGGGCCGCCCGCACGATTTTGGTCGTTGCGGGCGGCTTTTTTTTGTCTGAACTTTGATTCTTGTGATTTTTATGATTTTTGTGGCCCAATCGCCCAATCAAAAAAATCAAACGAATCATAAAAATCAAAGTTCAGACAAAAAACATGAACACGGAACAAGCCTACAACCGCTGGTCAAATATCTACGACTCGAACATCAACAAGACGCGCGACCTCGAAGCTGTTGCCTTTCGGGAAAATTTGGCCGGGAAAACCTATAAAAACGCGCTGGAAATCGGTTGCGGCACAGGCAAAAACACCGTTTGGCTGGCCGAAAATGTCGAAATGGTCACCGGTGCCGATTTTTCAGCGGAAATGCTCGGCAAGGCAAAAGCAAAGGTCGCGGCCCAAAATGTCCGATTTGTGCAGCTCGATGTGCGCGAAAACTGGCCCTTCCCCGAAAATTCGTTCGACCTCGTTTCGTGCAGTTTGATCCTCGAACATATCGAAGACCTCGATTTTGTTTTTCAACAGGCGCACCAAACATTGGCCCCCGGCGCCATTTTTTACCTCGGCGAACTCCATCCGTTCAAACAATATCAGGGCAGCAAAGCGCGGTTCGAGGCCGAAAATGGGGCCACCGAGGTGCTCGAATGTTTCACCCACCACGTTTCGGATTTTTTCGCCGCGGGCGCAAAAAACGGTTTTGAGGCCGTCGCGATCGGCGAATGGTTCGACCACGGCGAACGGGCGAACGTGCCAAGGATTTTGACGATGAAATTTAGGCGGAAAAACTGACCCTCACTTTTTCCTTTTCCCCTTTGACTTTTGCCTTTTGAAAATCGGCTTGTCAAAAATCTTCCGACGCTCCCTTTTTTTGAAAACATAGCGGAGCGAAACCGCCGCGCCCGCATCGAAAGCGTCGCCAGCCGCGCCAAAAAGATGGTATTCGGGCTTCCAATCAAACGAAAAATTGAGCTTCCCGAAGGTCGCCTCAACGCCTAGGATGCCCGTCAAGCCGACCGGGCTTTCAAAATCCGGGCCGTCGTTTTCATTCTTGAAATAATAGTGGCCGCCGCCGCCAACATACCAATTGGTCGCCCGTGTCAATAGTTTGTGGTGGTTTTTCAGCATTGCCGTCAAGCCGAAATGCTGCTTGTCGGTCAAGTTTGGCCGGGCGATGATTTCGAGCGAATTGTTATCCCAAAGGTGCTGGTTGAGGCTCGCGCCAATGCCCTCGCCGAGGCGGAGGCCGACAGCGGTTTTGTAGGATTGGGCCGTGATTTGATTTAAGATCAAAAGCAAAATGGGCAAAACGAGGTGCTTTTTCATGTCCTGAAATTTTTAAAGACAAATATTTTAGAGGATAGAGGGAGCAAAACGCCCGCGCCCCGCGCCATATTTGCCCCGAAAATCAAACAAGTGGCGAATATTTTTTTCCGGACGTTCCAATTCATCCGTTTTTACTGGCTGGCCCTGACGAAGTTCCAAATCCACAGCCCTTTCGTGTTCGAACTGGTCGAGAACATGGTCGAGGACGATCGCGGTTTTTATGCTTTTGGCGACATCGCCTACCTGCGTTCACAGCTTGAAAGCAACAGAAACGAGATTGAACTGACCGATTTCGGGGCAGGCCCACAGGGCGAGCACGGCGAACCGGACGGCATTCGGGTCCGCCACAGGGCAACGACGATTGCACGGGTGGCAAAAATGAGCGGCTGCCCGCCCGACAAGGGCCACCGGATTTTCAAGCTCGTCAATTGGTTGAAACCTGCGAAAATGCTCGAAATGGGGACCAGCCTCGGCATTTCCAGCCTCTATCTCGGCACGGCGGCGCGCGGCGCGGAATTTGTCACGCTCGAAGGCTGCCCCGATTGCGCCTCCGTCGCCCGCCAAAATTTCGACGCGCTCGGCCTCCAAAACATCGAGATCACGGTCGGCGCATTTGAACAATCGCTCGACCCGGCCCTCCAAAAACTGGGCAAATTGGGCCTCGTCTATTTTGACGGCAACCACCGTTGCGAGCCGACGTTGCGCTATTTTGAGCAATGCTTGCCGTTCGCCGCCGAGGGCGCGGTCTTTGTTTTCGACGATATTTATTGGTCAAAGGGCATGGGCGAGGCATGGGCGGCCATCAAAAACCATCCTAAAACGATGCTCACGGTCGATTTTTTTGACATCGGCCTCGTTTTTTTTCGGAAGGGGCAATTGGAAAAACAGCATTTCCGCATCGTCCCAAGTCGGTGGAAACCGTGGAAAATCTTTTGAACCGCTCAAAAAAGCGTCGGGTTCTCCCCCACCCGTTCGTGCAAACCTGGCCCTTCCGCCAACGTGCTGCCGAGCCGGTCGCTGACGCGATACATTTCCAACAGGCCGTCATCGGGCGTTTTCGCCATTTCGAGGACTTCGTTGATTGACAAATTTGGCGACAGCCAGCGTTCCCAAATTTCCTTTTCGTGAAAAAAAACGGGCATCCGGTCGTGCACTTCGCGCATTTCACGGTTTGGCGGGCAAGTGAGGATGCTGAACGTGGGCCGTTTTTCACCCGTTTGGCCTTCCCAATGATCAAAGATCCCGGCCATGATGAGCGCGTCGCCGTTTTTTGGAAAAATCCGCATGGGCCGTTTTTTTCCGGTCGCCGGGTCGGTTTTCCATTCATAAAAACTATCGGCCAAAACGAGGCAGCGGCGCGACCTGATCGGCTCGCGGAAAGAGGGCTTTTCGGCAATCCCCTCCGTGCGGGCATTGATGAGCTTGCCCGTGTTTTCGCCCGTTTTTGACCAAAATGGAACAAGTCCCCATTCAAAAAGCTGCAGAACGCGGGGCTTGGCCATCGTCAGGGCCCAAGAATTTTGCGTCGGGGCGATATTGAAACGCGGCAAAATTTCGGCCTCGGGCAATCCGTCCAACAGGTCAAGTTGCGCCTTGAGCTTCGGTTTTTTTATGGCCAATGAAAAGCGTCCACACATTTGTGTTTCGAGTTTTGAGTGTGCGAGTTTGGGTGTTTTTGTAAAATTGCCGGGCGAAACAACGTGAACTTTTATCGATCAAAATCAAAAAAAATGGCCCGTGCACAAAAATTGGA
>JANOQP010000475.1:0-13041 GCA_031414895.1 Saprospirales bacterium | reverse complement strand
GAAGTGGTTGTAGAAACACCCGTCGCGGAAGTGGTTGCTGAAACACCCGTCGCGGAAGCGGTTGCTGAAACACCCGTCGCAGATGTGGTTGCAAAAGCAACCGTCGCCGCGCCAACCGATGAGGAAGAAGAGGAAACCGATCTGGTCATCGAAGAAGCCCCTGTCCTCGCCACACCTTTTGACGATTACAATTGGGGCATGGACAAGCGCGGGCGCAACCCGTACACCGAAGCAGAGCGCGGAACGATGTTCTCCGATTACGACAACTCGATGAGCCTCGTGGCCGAAAACGAGATCGTTCGCGGACGGATCTCGGCCATTATCGGCGGCGATGTCGTTTTGGACATCAATTTCAAATCCGACGGCCTGATCGCTTTGAGCGAGTTCCGGCAGGAGGGCGACCTCAAACCGGGCGATTATGTCGAGGTTTATGTCGAAACACAGGAAGACAAAAACGGCCAATTGGTGCTTTCGCGCCACAAAGCACGGATTTTGCGGGCTTGGGAAAGCATCGTGGATTCGTTCAAAAACGGCACGGTCATCCGCGGAACGGTGCGTTCCAAAACGAAGGGCGGCCTGATCGTCGAGTGCAACGGCCTCGAAACGTTCTTGCCCGGTTCGCAAATTGACATCAAACCGATCGTTGATTACGACCAGTTTGTTGGCAAAACGATGGAGTTTAAAGTGGTGAAAATCAACGAGCAGATCAAAAATGCCGTCGTTTCGCACAAAGCCCTCATCGAAAGCGACCTCGCCGAACAGCGCGAGACCATTCTCGGCGGCCTCGAAAAAGGCCAGGTCCTGGAAGGTGTCGTCAAGAACATCACCGATTTCGGCGCGTTCCTCGACCTCGGCGGTGTGGACGGACTCCTTTATATCACCGATATTTCGTGGGGCCGTATCAACCACCCGACTGAGGTTTTGTCGAACGGGCAAAAAATCCATGTCGTTGTGCTCGATTTCGACGAGAACAAAAAACGGATCTCGCTCGGCCTCAAACAATTGACCCCGCACCCGTGGGAGGTTTTGGCCTCGGAAGTGGGCGAAGGCTCGATCGTGAAGGGCAAGGTCGTGAACATCGAAGATTACGGCGCATTCCTCGAAATCCGTCCGGGTGTCGAAGGTTTGATCCATATCTCGGAGGTTTCATGGGGCAACCAAATGGTCAATGCAAAGGATTTCTTCAAAATTGGCGCAGAGATCGAAGCAAAAGTGGTCACCCTCGACCGCGCCGACCGCAAAATGTCGCTCTCTGTCAAGCAGATGAGCAACGACCCGTGGGGCAGCATCGAGGAAACCTATGCCATCGGCAGCCGCCACATGGCGACCGTCAAAAACCTCACCCAGTACGGCGTTTTCGTCGAGCTTGGGGCGGGCATCGGCGGCATGGTCCATATCAGCGACCTTTCGTGGACGAAGCGTTACGCGCACCCGTCCGAGTTCACCAAGCCGGGCCAACAAATCGAGGTCATCGTTTTGGATGTGGACAAGGATTCGCGCAAGCTCAGCCTCGGCCACAAACAGATTGAGGACGACCCATGGAACACGTTCGAGAACATCTTCCCGATCGGTTCGTACCATGAGGGCACCGTTCTCCGCCGCGACGACCGTGGCGCGATCATCGCCCTGCCACACCATTTGGAGGCTTTCGCCCCGCTGAAGCATATCAAAAAGGACAACAACCAGATGGTCGACCAGGGCGAAACGCTGACCTTCAAGGTCATCGAGTTCAACCGCGACGACAAGCGGATCTTGGTTTCGCACACGCGCTATTTGGAGGATATCCGCCGCGATGCCGATGCCACGATGCGCAAGGCCGCCCATAAAGAAGAGGACGAGCTCAACCAGGCCGTGAAGGCAACGCAGGACAAAGTTGAGCGCAGCACGCTCGGCGACCTCTCTGCCCTTTCGCAGCTCCGCCAACAGTTCAGCCAAGCAGAGGCGGCCAACGCCGCAACGACCGCAAAAGCCGTCAAGGCCGCCAAAGTGGAGGCTGTCGAGCCAGTAGTCGTTGCTGAACCGGTCGCGGAAACCATTGCCGAACCGGTTGTCGAGGCCGTTGCAGAAGCGGTGGCCGAACCAGTTTTGGAAGCCGTCGCAGAAGCAGTTGAAAAAACGGAAGAAGCCTGATTTCGAACCTGACTTATTCGATTTCAGCGAGGAAACTACAAGCCTGACAGGAAGATCATCTCCACTGTCTTTGAGAAAATAACAAAACCCCCGCCGGGCAACCGGATGGGGGTTTGTTTTTTTATGGCAAAAGTGAAAAGCCAAGGTAAAAGTGCCGCACCCGCCACTTTTGCCTTTTGCCTTTTACCATTTGACTTTTTTACTTCAAAAGCTGCGGGAAAGCCCGCTCCATTCTTTTGAGCCTCGGTATCGAGACGGCCTGCACATAGGGATTTTCCGGGTGGTTTCGCTCGTAGTTTTGGTGATAACCCTCGGCCAAATAGAACACGTCGAGCGGTTGGATGATGACCGCGATGGGTGCGGAATATTTGCCCGACCCGCCCAGTTCTTTTTTGAATTTTTCGGCAGCGGCGCGCTCCGTTTCCGTTTTATAAAAAATGACCGAGCGGTAAGAATCGCCCCGGTCGCCGCCCTGCCCGTTCACCTGCGTCGGGTCCATGGAGCCGAAATAGACGGTCAAAAGTGTTTCATACGGCACCATTTTCGGGTCGTAAAAAACCTGCACCGTCTCCGTGTGGCCCGTCGTGTGCGAGCAGACCTGTTCGTAGGTCGGGTTTTTTGTATTTCCACCAGAATAGCCGCTGATCGCCTCCTTCACCCCTTTCATCCCCTCAAAAATGGCCTCCACGCACCAAAAACAGCCCGATGCAAACGTCGCCGTATCGAGCGGGCCGTACATTATTTCGGGCATCGGGGCAGCCGTTTCAACGATTTTTGGGGGAATTTCGGCAGGTTTCGGAGAAGATGCGCCGCACGAAGCGAACATCAGACAGGCGGCGAAAAATGGGAAAACCAACTTTTTGATCATGATCTTGATTTTTTTGAAATGAACATTCATTACGAAGAACAGACAGAAAATGGTCTTTCCCCCACTTTTGTTCAAGATCGTTTGTCCGGCGACGGACGGGGGGGCGCAATCAAAAATGGGCCAACCCTGATGAGGGATGGCCCATTTTTTTCAAAATTTGGGTTTGCCGATCATGAAAGGTCGCAGGGGTCGCCACGATCTATGTTCAGCAATCCGAAATCATCAAAGCGGCAGGTTGTATTTCAACAAAAACGAGCCGATCCATTGTGTGCTGCGCCCCAAACGGGACGGGCCGTCATATTCCGGGATCCCGTTCGAGATTATGGCGACACCGGCTGCATCTTTTTTCGCGTTGCCCAAAACATAGAGGCCATCGCTGTTCGGGTCTTTTTGCACCAATTTATAATGGTCATAGGCGGCCTCGCCAAAGAGGTCGAGCGAGAGGCCCTTGAAGATGGCGATGCTCAAATTGTTCTGCCAAAAATTGAGCGCGGTGATCGTGAACGGGTTGTCGAGGTAGTTGGTCGTCAAGTTGATCGTGCTGACGAACGAGACGCGGTCCTTCAAAAACTTGTTCTTGTAGCTCGCATTGAGCGCGGGGACAAGTTGGAGGCGGTTTGTTTTCCCAAATTCGTTGCCGTGGATGTTGAGATCTGCGATGTCCTGGTTCGGCACAAAAAGGCCGACAAAACCGATCGGCGAAAAGAGCGCGCTGAAATGCTCGTTCGGTTTCCACTCGATGCCGGGGTGGAACTGCAACTGCGAGGGGCTGAACAAACGGCTGATGATGTTGCGGCTCGGCCCGACGTTGAGGTAGTTGCCATCGTACGTTTTGAGGATGGAGGTCGTACCGATCACAATGGCCGAGGCGTACCATTTGTTGTCGGCGGTGACGCTCCTGCCCGCTTTCGATGAGCCGCGCAAAACGTCGATGCCCTTTTGGAAATCCTGCCCCTTGCCGCCGAGCCGGACGACGCCGAGCTGTAGCGAAAGGGCATTTTCCCAATAATTTTTCTCCTGTTTTTTGTCGGCGAAATAAGTGCCGAGGCCGCCGATGCCGAAGCGGTTTTGGCCCGCACCGAGGCGCGGGTTGGCGATGCCGAGGCCGGCAAGGTCAAAGCCGAAACCGCCGCCGCGTGTCCATGCGCCTGCGGGTTTGGCCGCGGCCTTGTCCTTAACCTCTTTCAAACGGTCGTCACCAGCTTGGGCAAAAAGGAGGTTGCCTGTAAAAAACACAAGGGTGAGGAGGGTCAATACTTTTTTCATGTAAAAAGTCTTTGTTTGGATGGATGAAAATTGGTGAAAATGTTGATTGTCCCAGATGGTTTTGGCGATATTTTTTGGGCGGGTCAATCCGCTTTTTCCTCGATTTTAGGTAGGCCCTCAACGGGCGGGCGGTGAAAAATTTCGAGTTTCTCGGTCGTCAATTTGCCCATCGGGATGACCACATGGTGCTGCTCGTTGGTCCAGACCGTGAGGCTCGAACTGTCCATCGCGACCACCTCGCCGCGCACGCCGTCGAGGCCGATGATGTCGCCGCGCCGCACTTTTGAGCGGCTATAATATCCGGCCAAAAAATTGGAGATCAGGTCGCGCGAGGCCAGCCCGTAGCCGAATGCAAAGGCCGCCGCGCCCGCGCCCAGCAGCACCGTCAGGTTGGATGAAATGAACGAAGTGTCGATCTTCGCCTGCGCCAGTGCGCTCACCGCGATCGTGATGAACAGGAAGAAAAAGACGACCTGCCCGATCATTTTGGCCGCCGCGATGCCAAGCGATTGGCAGGTGGTGACGACGATTTTTTTCAGGATATCGGCCAGCACGAGGCCCATCGCCAGCACGATGACCGCCGAAAAGATGTTCGGGATATAATTGATCAGGTCGCTCATCAGTTGCGAAACGGCAGGCATCCCCAACAAATCCGTCGCGGCGATCGTGAAAACGAGCATCAAAACGTACGAAACGACCTTCGACAAGATCAGCGAAGGTTTGATGTCGATTTTACTTTTTGAGACAAAATCGATGTTGTTGAGCTTTTCGGCCAGCTTGTCAATGCCAATTTTTTCGATGGCCATGCGGATGACCTTGCTCACCAAATTGCTCAAAAAATAGCCGATGGCAAAGACCAAAACGGCGGCCAGCACATTCGGGATGACCGACGTGAACTTGAGCAGCAGGTTTTGGATCAGCTCTGCGATATTGATCAGCGAGAGCAGGGAGGCTTGAAAAATTCCAGTCATTTTGATTGTTTCTACACGGTTTTCATAAAAATCAGCCCCGCCCGCCGGGGATATTTCCCGAATGCACAAACTCGTCCGGGCCAGTCTTTCGCGGTTTCACCACATCGTCGTCCGCGCCGACCATTTTAAAAAAAGTATTGACCGTTTGGGGCAAAAAAAGCTCGGCCACATCGGCGAAGAGGCGGAAGATCCCCTGCTGGTTGTCCAGTTTTTGGTGGATCGCGTTGAGGTCGCCCATGTTTTTCCGGTGGAAAAAAGCGTCCTGCTCGAATTGAAGTTCTTTAAAGTTTGACATAACCCATCAGTTTTTTTCGCGCACCAGCCAAGTTTCCGCAGCGTCGGGGTTGTTCTTGAACAGCTCCTCATAGACAGAATGGGCCTTTGCTTTTGCGCGCATTATTTGCATTTTGATGGCACTTTCGGTTTTGTCCAACGCGCCAGCCATATCGCGGATGGACAGATCATCTTGGTATTTCATGAGCAGGATCGCGCGGTCGCCGGGCGGGAGGCGGTCGAGAACGGCCTGCAAATGGTTCGTTTTCATTTCCAAAATTTTCGCGTCGGGGATGTCCACGTCCTTGCCATCGCCAATTTTCCCCATGTCCTCCGTAAAAATGAGGGCATCCTTTTTTCGTTTTCGGATCAGGTCGATACAGTAATTATAGGTGATGCTGTACAGCCATGTCGAGAAGCTGGACTGCTCGCCAAATTTTGACAAATTGAGGAGGATCTTGATGAAAATATCCTGCGTCGCGTCGCGGGCCAGCGGCTCATCGCGGAGGATGGAGATGCATTTCCCAAAAACCTTCGAAGCATAACGCCAATACAACTGGCTGAACCACGCCTGGTCCTGCGAGTCGAGGTAGCGACGAATGATGTCGTTGTCCGTCAGTAGTTTGAAATCCGTGGAGCTTGCCAAATCGCGAGATGGTTGGTGGTTTTGGTCAGGTTATTTCGGTGCAAAGCTAACATAACCCACCAAAAGCCAAAAACCATTTGCTATCTCCCATAATCCGTTGAACCTCAATGGTTTAATGAAAAAAAAATAGCCCTCGTTTTGTCCCTTTTGCCCATGTAGACGGGCCAAAAGCGGTGGGGCCACAAAATTTTTTGAAAAAAAACCGAAATCCCACTAACCTAATTTTTGGCGGCCGGTTCGGTTATTTTCGCCCCAATATTTTTCAAAAACATGAACTACCAACCCGCCCTCGACCATCTTTTGACAATACAAGAGATGCGCCCGCTAGCCGAAAAGGTCGTTTTGGCCCCTTTCAAGACCGGGCAAAACGTCTATTTCACCCTCCTCGAAAGCATCGTCAGCCAACAGCTTTCGGTGAAAGTGGCGGACGTGATCTTCGCCCGCTTTTTGAAATTATTTCCAACGGGCCACCCAGAGCCGGAAGCGTTGTTAAGCCTTGACAATCAAGCACTTCGGGACGTTGGCCTCTCTTTTCAAAAGGCAGGTTATTTGAAAAACGTCGCCCAGTTCTCGCTCGAAAATGACCTCGAAAACCACGATTGGCCGGCCATGACCGACGAGGAGATCATCGTTTTTTTGACAAAAATAAAGGGCGTTGGCCGCTGGACGGTCGAGATGCTGCTGATGTTCACAATCGGCCGAGAGGACGTGCTGCCCATCGACGACCTCGGCATCCAACAGGGTTTTCAGAAGCTCTACGCGCTTTCGGAAACCGGAAAGGATTTGAAGAAAAAAATGGCCGAACTCGCAGAGCCGTGGCGGCCCCATCGGACGGTCGGTTGCCGGCTTTTGTGGCGGTGGAAGGATACGCTTTGAGGTTTCGCCCATTGTCGCCCGTCCGCCAAACCGCGCCAAAATTTTCATATTACAATTAAAATATTTGGCCAAGCAAAACCGCCAACTACCTTCGCCGCACAGATTCTTTTTAATCCCCTTTTCTTTTTATCCAAAACTGATTTCCCGTGAACAAGATTTCCTCCTCCCTCGGCGGGTTTTTCCGCCTCGTTTTTTTGGGCTTTGCCCTCCTTTTTTCCATCCTTTTTTTGTTGAGATTTTTGCGCCAGCGGCCACTTGTGCCGCAGCTTTTGCGTTTGCGCGAACGGATGGGCGAGTGATTTTTTAAATCACCACATAGGCACAGAGGGCACACAGTTTTTCTCGTCAGTGCCTGTTTTCTGAAAAATTTACGGTTTTAGTGCTTCCGAAAAATGGCTTTGTCATTCTGAAAGAACCCGTCGAAAGCGGCTTTTTTCATACGAAGCCGCTTTCGACGGGTTCTTTCAGAATGACAAAGCGGCATCCCCGAAATCCCAAACCACCCTTTCTTTTTAATCCAGTTTGGCGAATTTTTCGAGCAATCGGAAGCAATTCTTTATCCAAAACTCACACATCCCATGTATCGATTTGTTGCCCGGCTGGCCGCCGTGTGGATCCTCGTCTGCGCGTCCCAGTCAAATCTTGCGGCGCAATGCGCCCTTTCCTGCCACTCGCTTTTGCAGGTTTCCCTCAACCAAAACGGTCAGGCGACCATGCTGCCGCAGACCATTTTGACGAATGCCTACCCGCTTTCATGCTCGCCGACGGGGCCAAACGCCTTTACGGTGTCTGTCATGGGCGCGAACGGGCTGCCCATCGCGACCAGCCCGACGGTCACTTGCACGAATGTCGGCCAAACTTTGACGGTCAAGGTGACGCACAACGCTTCTCAAAATAGCTGTTGGGGCAGCATCAAAATTGAGGACAAGCTGCCGCCCGCACTCGTTTGTGCGAACAAGACCGTCTCGTGCGCCGTCGCGAACCTCGAACCGTCGAACCCGCTCATCGGGTACCCGGCGGCGACCGACAATTGCGACCAAAACTTGACGCTCTCGAAAGTCGATGTTTTCACCGACCTCAACTGCACCCAAACTTATAACGGCAATTATTACAGCGGTTATTTGACGAGAACGTGGACGGCAGTCGATGATTACAGCAATTCAACGACCTGCACACAGCTCATTTTTTTGGAAAGAAAAACCGTCTGGCAGGTCAAATTTCCCAAAAATGTGGACGGAAACCCCGTGCCAGCCCTCCAATGCACCCCTGCGCCGAACACCGCCCCGTCGGCCACGGGCTTCCCGACGGTCGACGACGTGCCGATCCAAACGGGCAGTTTTTGCGAGCTCGCCGCTGCGTACACCGACCAAACGGTGCCCATTTGCGACGGGACCTACAAAATTTTGCGCACTTGGACGGTCGTTGATTGGTGCAACAACATGACCAAATCGAGCCTCCAGATCATCAAAGTGGTGGACGACAAACCGCCCGTTTTCGCCTGCCCTGCCGATATTTCGGCCAGCACGAGCGGCAATACTTGCTCGGCTGCCATCAATTTCCCCCCAGTTTCGGCGACGGACAATTGCTCGAACAGTATTTCGTACAAGATCACGACCCCGTTCGGCACGATCAACTCGAACGGCGGCGCACTCTCCGGCATCCCAGCAGGGACGCACACCATAATATATATGGCCACCGACGGTTGCGGAAATTCGGCGACCTGTTCGCTCAAACTGACGGTCGAGGACGACTCCGCGCCCATCGCGATCTGCGACGGCTACACGGTCGTGTCGATTGGCGGCGGCGGCTCGGTCGTGGTCCCTGCGGCGGTGCTCGATGATGGCAGCTACGACAATTGCTGCGCGAAACCGGCCCTGATTTTTAAAGTGAAAAAAATGGGCGACCCCGGCGATTTTCAGCCGTCGGTCACTTTTGGCTGCGCCGATGTAGGCGTGGTCACGGTCATTTTGCGCGTCTGCGATTGCAACGGGAATTTCAACGATTGCATGGTCTCGGTCGAGGTTCAGGACAAACTTGACCCCGTTTTGACCTGTCCGCCAAACAAAACGATCGAGTGCAAAGACTATTCATCGGGCGGAAATTTCAACCAGCTTTACGGCTCGGCGACGGCGACCGACAATTGCGGCACGCCCACGATCGTCGAGATCGCGCCCGCCATCAACATCGCGATGTGCGGCACGGGGACAATCACCCGAAAGTTCAAGGCCACCGACGGCGGCGGGCGCACAGCGATTTGCACCCAAATCATCACGATCGTCAATTCCTTTCCTTTCAACGGCAGTCAAATCCAATGGCCGCCCGATTATGCGATCAACGCTTGCTCGTCGCCCGACAGCCTCGCGCCCGTGAAATTGCCCGCGCCGTTCAACCAGCCTAACCTTGGGGCCGTCAATTTTTCCTGTTCGCAGGTCGGGGTGAACCATACGGACGAGGTTTTTCAGATCGCCCCGCCCGCTTGTTGGAAGATCTTGCGCAAATGGGTCGTCATCGATTGGTGCCAGTACAACCCGAACCTGCCGAACTCGCCGGGCCGTTGGGAATACACCCAGACGCTCAAAATCATGGACACGACCCCGCCCGTTTTCACCAATCCACCGGGAAATATGACGGTCGAGGTCGGCGCAAACTGCGTGGCGACCGTCACGCTGCCGCAACCGACAGCGACGGATTGCTCGACGAACCTCAATTTTGTGGTGAACAGCCCGTTTGGCCCCGGTTTTGGCCCGTTCCAAAACATCGCGAGCGGCAGTTATGACGTGACCTATCGCGTTTTCGACGGCTGCGGCAACCAGGCCGTCCACACGTTCAAGGTCTTCGTGAAAGACCTCAAGGCCCCGACCCCAGTTTGCCTCAACGGCCTCTCGGTCAACCTCATGCAGAGCGGCATGGTCGTGCTTTGGGCGATTGATTTCAGCGCGGGCAGTTCGAGCGACAATTGCACGCCGCCCGCCCAGCTCAAATATTCGTTCGCGCCGAACACGAACATCACTTCCGACACGTTCATCTGCGCCGACGAGGGCACGAACGTTGTCAATCTGTTTGTCACGGACGCATCCGGCAATCAATCATTTTGCACCACATATGTCATTGTGCAAGATAATTTTGGCATTTGCCCAAATCAAAGCCAAACCGCACAGGTCGCAGGTTTCATTAAAAACGAACAAAACCAGGTCGTCGAGGACGTAAATATCACGCTCACGGGCGGCCAAAACGCCATTCCGATCATCACGGGGAGCGATGGCAGCTTCGCATTTCCGGGCCTCCCGGTCAACGGAAATTACGCCGTCCAGCCGAAAAAGGACGTGAACCCGCTCAACGGCATCTCCACTTTCGACCTCGTGAAACTTGGAAAACACGTCCTCGGGACGGAGCTTTTGAACAGCCCGTACAAGGTCATCGCCGCCGATATCAACCACAACAAGACGGTCACGACCTTTGATATTGTCGAATTGCGGAAGCTCATTTTGGGCATTTACACCGATTTTCCGCTCAACGATTCGTGGCGTTTTGTGGATGCGAATTTCCAGTTCACAGACCCCGCGGACCCGTTTTTGGACAATTTCCCGGAGACAAAAACGGTCAACGGTCTGCCAAATGGCGGCATGACGGGCAATTTCATCGGCATAAAAACCGGCGATTTGACGGGCGATGCCATCCCCAATAATTTCACGAAAACCGACGACCGGACTGCCGGGACACTCAATTTGTTTTTGGAAAACCGGGGTTTTGCCGCAGGCGAAAAACTGGAACTGACCCTCCGCGCCCGCGATTTTTTGGGCATTCAAGCCCTCCAAACGACGCTCGGATGGGACACGGACGCGCTTGTTTTGGAAAAAATCGCGCCAGCCTCCGGGCTTTCGGAATCGAATTTCAACCTTTTTAAAACCGCCGAGGGGCTGTTGCCGATGGTTTGGGAGAACGCCGCCGAACGGGCGCAAGCCGCTGAAAATCAATTTGTTACGTTGAATTTTCTGTGCAAAAAAGCGGGCAGCACGGCTGATTTTTTCCGCCTGCCGGAAGGCCATACCGCCCCCGCCGCGTGGCGCAACGATGAAAAACTGTCCCTCCAACTGAACTTTGAAAATGCCGAGGGGCAAAACACGGCAGCACCCGCGCAAACACTCGAACTCCGCCAAAACCAGCCCAACCCGTGGCAATCCGAAACGACCATCGGCTACATTTTCCCGGTCGAAGCGGAGCGGGCCGTGATGCGGGTTTTTGACATCGCCGGGCGGCAGGTGCAGTTTTATGTCCTTCCAAACCACGGCGGATATGCCGAACTGAAAATCGCCCGTGCCGACCTGCCCGCTGCGGGTGTTTTTCAGGTCAGGTTGGAAACCTCGACGGGCGTTTTGACCCGAAAAATGGTCGTGGTCGATTGAACCCAAAACCCAAAACTTTCCAACTCGAAACTCGAAACCCGAAACTCGAAACTTCCTAAATTAGAGCAGTACCGTTATTTTATATTTCAAAGCGACCGGCCTTCAGATGTGGGGGCCGGTTTTTTTTGTTTTCGAGCGATCAAAAGACATGACAGTTTTTGAGGGCCGCAGATCCAAGTTTCAAATGCAACGGGGCTTTGCCGACAGGTTCCTTGAAATTCCACCTCGCGATGGACGCCCTTGCTGGTGCTCGATGCATCGCCTAAATCGGACTTTAACCGCCGAGTTATTGCCCAAGCCGGGGGCGCAAAAAAAAGAACCGATGGGCGCGTTGCCCACCAGTTCTACCAATTGTTCCAGAATTTTAAAGTCTTTTATTCGCTGCCCATGACGAGGTCGGGGGCCAGCTTTGGGTCTTTTGCGGGCGGGGGCATGCGCTTGCTGTCCCGCTCCCACATATCGTTTTCGAGGTGCATGGTGGTAGTTTTTGGTTCGTTGCGGGCATCGCGGTTGTTGTTCCTGTCGGGCGATTCAGGCTTGTCGGGCGCATCAGGGACGGGGAGTTCGCGCATGCCGGGGTCTTTATGGCTCATGTCGACTGGCCGGGGGTACGTTTTTGAGTCTCGGCCCGCGTCCATGTTGCGGTCTTGGTTGTTGTCGGCCGTGGGCGGCAAGGGCTTTTTGCTGTCGTCCTGACCGAGGTACTGGTCGGCCGATTTTGGGATGGCCTTTTCTTGGTTTGGGTCGGCAGGGTCGGGCTTTTTTTTGTTGAAATCCTCGTTGGCCTTTTGGTTGGCCATCGTGCCGGGGTTGTTGTGCCGGCTGTTTTTTTGCTCGTCCATTTTTGTGGGAAGTTTGATGCGAAATCATTTTCACGGGACAAAATTGGGGCTTGCCCGCCGCGCCGCTGTTACATGATTTTGGGTGAAAATTGCAGGATTCACACGTTGGGCGTTTTGAGGAAAAACTTGTAAAATTCACACATTCCCCAATCGTTTCAGCGGTTTTGGCGCGGCGCGTGACCCAACAAGGTGCATTTACCAACGGCTGTTTATCTTTATGCGAGAAGGCCATCGGCATCGAGCGGCCTGAGACAAAAACAACATGGCAGACAAGAAAACAACTCCCCCCGAAAAAGAACCCCCAGTTCCCGCAGAAAACCCCCTCCACCACCCCTTCCCCATCGTCGCCATCGGCGCATCCGCGGGCGGCCTCGAAGCCGTCACCCAACTCCTCCAAAACCTCGCGCCGGACACGGGCATGGCCTTTATTTACGTCCAGCATTTGAGCCCCGACCACAAAAGTTTGCTCACGCCGCTCCTTTCGAAGGCCACCAAAATGCAGGTGCAGGACATCGACGACATGGAAATGATGCGGCCCAACAACGTCTATGTCATCCCGTACAACAAGGAAATCGAGGTCATCGACGGCCATATCTCGTTGCTGCCGAGGCCGGCCAACAAATCTTCCAACCTATCTATCGACGTGCTTTTTTCGTCGCTCGCCGAAACGCACAAAGAAAACGTGGTCGGCATCGTGCTTTCGGGCAGCGCGCACGACGGGACGCGCGGCCTCAAAGAGATAAAACTGGCGGGCGGCATCACGTTC
>JANOQP010000474.1:0-1960 GCA_031414895.1 Saprospirales bacterium | reverse complement strand
GCAGGTCAAAGACCTGCCAACAAAACGTATCGGGTCGCAGACCCTCACGAGCGAAAATCGAGCGGAACGGCGCAAAGTTCCATTTTTCGCCCGAAACCCAATCCTTTTCCATGTTTTGGCCAAAAAAATCATTCGGGCATTTCAAGTAATATTGCACCCTCAAATTGGGCCGCCCCAAATTTTTCACCTACCTTTAAAAACATGGCATTTGACATTTTTATAACCCTATTTTTAGTCTTGCTCAACGGGTTTTTCGTGGCCGCCGAGTTCGCGATCGTAAAGGTCCGGGCCTCGAAAATCGAGCTAAAAGCACAGAGCGGAAACCGGGCGGCCATCCTTTCCACAAAAATAATCGGCAAATTGGACAACTACCTTGCCGCGACCCAACTCGGCATCACGCTCGCCAGCCTCGGCCTCGGTTGGGTCGGCGAACCGGTTGTTTCCAAAATAATCTTGGCCATCATGCACGGCATCGGCTTCGAGCCGGACCCCGAATTGGCCCACAAAATCGCGCTGCCGATCGCGTTTTCGATCATCACGGTGCTGCACATTGTCTTCGGCGAATTGGCCCCAAAGTCAATGGCGATCCAGCGGCCAGAGACCACGACGCTTTGGGTGGCGTATCCGTTGCAGGTGTTTTACTGGGTCTTTCGGCCATTTATTTGGGTCCTGAACGGCATCGCGGCCTTCCTTTTGCGGGCCGTCGGCATCGAGGCGGTGCACGGTTCGGAGGTCCATAGTTCGGACGAGCTCAAGTTTTTGGTGCAACAAACGAGCGAAAACGAGGGCGAACAATCCACCAATTTCGACATCATCAAGAACGCCTTTGACTTTTCGGAACGCACCGTCCGACAGATCATGGTGCCGCGCACACAGGTCGTCGCGCTCGATATCGACGACTCGACGGATGCCGATATCGACCATATTTTGGAGGAGGGCTACTCGCGGATACCTTGTTACGAGGAGAGCATCGACAGCATTTCGGGCATCGTTTATTTGAAGGACATCTTCAATGCGCTCCAAAAAAAGCAGAAGATCAACATCGCGAAGCTCATGCGACCGGTGATTTTCGTCCCGGAAAACAAGAAAATCAGCTCGTTGCTCAAAGAATTCCAGCAAAAGCATATCCACATGGCCATCGTCATCAACGAATTTGGCGGCACGGAGGGCATCGTCACGATGGAGGACATCATCGAGGAGCTCGTCGGCGAGATCCAGGACGAGACCGACGACGAAACGCCGATCGTTGAACAGGTCGGCGAGGGCGTTTATAATGTCGTCGCGACCGCGGGGCTGCACGATATCAACGACCTCCTGCCCGATTCGATCTCGGAGGACGACGACTACGGCACGCTGGCCGGGCTGTTGATCCACGAATTTGGGAAGATCCCGAACGCGAACGAAAAAGCGACCATCGGCGATTATGAGGTCACCGTTTTGAAACGGGTGAAGAACACGATCGGGATGGTGCAGATCAAAAAAGTGAATTGAAAACCTCAATTTTTTACCTTCGCCCAAAATTTTGACAACTATGAAAATCAGGATACTCCTATTGATGATCGCCGCCGCAGCAATGGCGCGTTTGCTCCCGCACCCTTTGAATTTTACACCGATCGGCGCAATCGGGCTGTTCGGCGCGGCCTTTTTTGACAAAAAATGGATGGGCCTTGTCGTGCCCTTTGCCGCCCTCTTTTTGACCGACCTTTTTGTGAACAATGTGGTCCACAGCTCCTTTTATGGGGGCAAATTTGTGCTGTTCACGCCAGCCGCTTGGACGATCTATCTAGGTTTTGCGGCCTATTTTTTCATCGGAAAATTGGCATTTTCTGAAAAAACAAGCCCGAAAAACATGATTTTGGCCGCTGTGGCCGGGTCGCTCGTCTTCTTTTTGCTGACCAATTTCGGCTCGTGGCTGACCGACCCTTTTTACCCAAAAACAGCCGCCGGCCTGGCCTCCGCC
>JANOQP010000473.1:0-3753 GCA_031414895.1 Saprospirales bacterium | reverse complement strand
TTCGAGGCCACGGTCTATTCGCCGACCGGACAGGCCACTGTTTTGGGCGTGAAAGACCTGTTTGTTGAACAGCTCAACGAGTTCACACGGGTCGTGAAGGCCAGTTTTCCGGGACTTGAGGTCGGGTCGATCATCGAGATCAAGACCCGTATCACCAGCCCGAACAAGTTCCGGCTCAAGACTTGGTTTTTCCAAAACGAGGTGCCGACAATCCGCAGCATTGTCAACCTCACGATCCCCCATTATTACAATTACGCGGTGATCACAAAGGGCTTGGAGCAAAACCAGATCGTCACCGAGGCACCGACGGGCGGAGGCGCGTATAAATATTCGACCAACTCGATGAACCCGATGCTCCCGGAAAGCTTTACGACCACCGTCGACGATTATCGGGCGAGCATCACTTTTCAGCTCAACGAGTACATCGCCCCGGCCGGGAATTCGTACAAACAACTTGAAAACTGGGACGCTTTTTCAAAAATGCTCTGGGGAAAAGAGGATTTTGGCAGTTTTTTTTTTCCGAAAAACAGCAAGAAAACTTGGGCCATTATCGAAGATCTGCTCGGCAAGGATTTCACTTGCGAACAAAAAATGGCCGCCATTTATGATTGGGTCAACAGCCAAATAATTTGGAACGGGCAATACGAAATCCGGAACAGAACGGGCATTATAGATGATATTTATAAAAAAAGGTCGGGCAATTCGACCGAGGTCAATGCCCTTTTGCTCGTCCTCCTCAAACGCGCCGGCATCAACGCCGACCCGGTTTTTTTAAGCACACGGAGCAATGGGTATGCCATCCAGGACTATCCGGTCATTGACCAATTCAATCATTTTATTATCAAGGCCGAGTGCGCGGGAAAGGATGTTTTTTTGGATGCGGGCAACCGTTTCCGGCCCGTGAACATCCTCCCTTTTGATGCCATGAACGAGGTCGGGATGTTCGTCCCACAGGTAGGGACGGCAAAATGGATCAAGCTGCCGGTCGAAAAGACGGTGAGGGCCTATGAAATCAAGGCAAAATTTGAAAAAAACGCCGAATTTTCTGGCCAAGCGAAAATCACCACAATCGGGCAACTGGCCACCAACGACCGAGAGGCAATCACCTTAAGGGCCGACACCACATCGCTCGACAAAGTGCTTTCAAAAACCAACCCGGGCATTTCGCTGCACAAAAAAATTTTCCTCGGCAAGGAAAACCCAAACGAGCCTTTTATAAAAACCTTCGATTTTGTGGCCATCCAACAAAGCAATGGCGACCTTTTGTACTTCAACCCTGTGCTCGATGCGAGCTTTTCGGAAAACCCGTTCAAGGACAAGGAACGCAAAAGCCCTGTCGATTTTGGCATCCAAATGCGGGAAACCTATCGCTTGGACGTTGACCTGCCGGAGGGCTACAAGATCGAGTCCGCGCCCGCCGATTTCAGCATTTCGCTGTTGAAGGATGCGGCCGGGTTTGATTATAAAAGCACCGTTTCGGGCCGAAAAGTGCGCATCGCAATTGATTTTCGGACGGTTCGAGTCATTTATCCGGCCTCGGAATATCGCGAGGTCCAGCAATTTTTTGACCTCGTTTCGCAAAAATACGCGGAGCAATTTGTGCTAAAAAAAGAATGAACGACCCAATCAAACTGCCCATGCGTACACTCCTTTTTTTGCTCCTGCCCGTGTCGATTTTCGCCCAAACCGACAAATCCGCCAGGTTCCTCGGCACAGTGCCCGATAGTTTGTTGAAACAAGCGTCGTCGGTCGTGCAATTGCGCGAGGAATCTTTTGAGCTGCTGGACGACGGCACAGGTATCCACAAAACGCGGCTCGTCATAACTTTTTTGTCGGAAGAGGGCGTGATCCCCTATTTTTCGGAGCAATATGACAAATTTCACAAACTGATGAAACTGGAGGTCCGGATGTTCGACAAGGCCGGAAAAAAGGTGCGCGAGGCTGCGAAAACCGATTTCAAGGACTACCCGGCGGTCGACGGTGTCTCGCTTTATACCGACAACCGGTTCCGGGTGATCGAAATGCGCGCCCGCGAGTTTCCGTACACCATCGAGACCGAGTCGGAGGTGCGCTTTTTGGGCGGCTTCAATTTCCCATCTTGGCTGCCCGCCGACCGTACTGGGCAAGCGGTTTTGGCCTCGACCTTCGAGCTTTCTTTCCCTACAAACCGCGCCATTTTGAGCAAAAACAGTCATTTTTTGCCCGAAAAAATTGAAAAAACGAAGGGAGGGACGATGACACAGGCTTTTTCCACCAAAAATTTGAGGCCCATAAAATCCGAGATTTGGATGCCCAGCCTCGCCGAATTTTTGCCCCGGATGGATTTTTCGCCCATGCTTTTTTCGCTCGACGGGCATGAAGGTTCGATGCGGACATGGGGCGATTTTGGGAAATTTATTTTTGAACTGAACGACGGACGGGGCGAGATTTCCGAAAAATTAAAGGCCGAGATCAAGTCACTCACGGCCCAGTCGACATCTGAAACGGAGAAAATCAGCCTTATTTATCGCTATGTCCAACAAAATATGCGCTATGTTAGCGTGCAGCTCGGCATCGGCGGCTTGCAAACCTGGCCCGCAAAATATGTGGAGGAAAACAAGTTTGGCGACTGCAAGGCGCTGTCCAATTTCACGAAAAGCCTGCTCGAAGCGGTTGGCATCGGGGCAGAAATGGCGCTTGTTTCAGCGGGCGAAGGTGGGGTGCGCGACGTCGACCCCGGTTTTTGCCGCCCGGCCTTCAACCATGCAATATTGTTCGTGCCTTCGGCAAATATGTGGCTCGAATGCACCAGCCAAACCCTTCCGGCAGGCTTTTTGGGCGATTTCACCGGGGGGCGGGATGTGCTTTTGATAGAAAAATCAGGTGGCAAACTGGCCAAAACACCTCCATCGAGCCCAAAAAACCGCGAATTGACCACCGGAAAGCTCAAGATCGGAGCTGATGGCAATGCAAGGCTCGAATTTCTGACGACCGCATTTGGCGGCCCAGCGGACGAGCTCGCGGCGCAAAAACTGGCCACGACCGAGACCGAACTCGAAAAATTTTACGCCCAAAAATTGGACCTGCCCAATTACAAACTCGAAAAACTGGGCATCGAGGTCGCCCCCAATTGCTCCAGTTCTACGCTCGAATTTGCGGGGGAAATGGAACGATACGCCTCAAAATCGGGCAAAAGGCTCTTTTTTCAACCCAATCGATACGATTTTTACAAAGAAATCCCAGCTGCGGATGCTTCGCGGACCCATCCTTTTGAGCTTAAATCGGCGGTTTTTGAATCGGACACGATTTTAATCGAAATTCCTGAAAACTTCAAGGTCGAGACGCAATTGCCGCTCGTCACTATATTGGAATTCCCCGGCCGAGCCACCTATCATTTCGAAATAACACAAGGTGACCGGCCAAACAATATGGTCTACACCCGCACCGTGGAGGTGAGAGCTGCGCGGTTTCCGGCATCAGAATGGGGCAATTATCGGGAATTTCGGCAAAAACTGGTGCAGGCCGAAAGCAATAAACTGGTCATTGTGGAACAATAAGGAGGCGATTTTGGACTTAGGAACGTGTGAAAGGTAACTTGTCAATTTTAGGCGGGCGGGTGAACGCCCCGATTTTTTCAAGCATTCCGCTCAAAAATCGCACTCGCCGGAACCTCAAACCCCGGCAATGCGGGTGCGGCTGAACAGATAGCATCGCCCGAACGGATGGTCATTTTGTCCAAATTCGGGCCAGAATAGACATCAACTTGCTCAAAAT
>JANOQP010000472.1:0-3955 GCA_031414895.1 Saprospirales bacterium | reverse complement strand
GCTTCAGCGGGTTCGAAACATGAGCCAATTTGTTTTAAAGATTTCGGCGGGTGTTCAAAATGCGAGTGATTGTTGCTTTCGTTCACGATCGGTTGTTGCGTTTTTAATATCGCAACACTATGGCCCGCGCCTCATTTCTCCGCCTTCAACTGGTTGACAATCCCCAAAATATCGATTTCCGCCCAAGTTTCCTTGATTTTCCCCTTTTCCATTTCATAAATAATGTTGCCGCTCGACGTGAACTTTCGACCCGTCGCCGGAAGGCCGAACGCTTCGCCCCGGTGCGTAGCCGCAACTGTGTACCGGACGACCGTGTGCTTTTCGTCGCCAAAAAGGTGGGTGATGGTGAATTGCGCGTCCGGGAAAGCATTGTAATAAAACTTAACTGCCTGCCGGATCCCCTCGATGCCCTCCGTCTGATTGCCGCGGATTGGGTTCGCGTCAAACCAATCGGGACTGAAAACGCGCTCCAAAAGGGACTCGTTGTTCTGTTTGTTCCAGCCGTCTTCATACCAAATACGGATGGTTTCCATGTTTTTTTTTGTGGTCTTTGCTTTTCGGGTGGCCGCGCAATTGGTCAAAAGGAGGGCAGCAAAAAGGATGATCGAGAGGGTCGGAACGCGCTTCATAACAATGTTCTTTTTGGTGAAAAAATATGGATGGGACGGTTTGGTGTTTTGGGCAAAAAACGAACGATGATTTTTTTATCACACCAAAACAAAAAATGGGTGGTGGTTTGCCGCTGAAAAGTCCGTATTTTTTGGAATAAAAATGAAAATTTCACACAAAAAAAACTGATCAATAATGCCAGTTGAGATCGCGGTTTTGATTTGGTTTTGAACTTGAATTTGAATTTCTCCACCCTTTTGCCCGCTGCCTTTTTACTTTTGCCCTCAAAAAAACGATGCCCAAACTTTCACGCCCGCCCTTCGCGCTTTATTCCGATGGTGCGGGCAATGTTTTTGAGGACAAAACGCTGTTCGCAGCCGGGCGCACGGGCTGGTATTTTGAGCCGGTGCCAGATGAGGATTGGATGAAATTGCCAGAAGGCGGCTCGCTTTATGAGCTTCCCGACCGCCGTGCGATGGGTTTTGATGTTCACACGGGCGAGTTGCGGGCCTGCGATTTAGGCTGGGCAGTGGCCGCTTTTGTGCCGCCCGCGCACACGGTTTTGTACCTCGCCGCTTTTGAAAAAAACGAAAAAGCAGAGACCTTGCCGCTCTTCAATTATGGCGCGGTCGGTTGGCACAAGGGCGAATTTTACGTCCCAGCTGTCCGCGTTGAGGACGATATCCGACAGGAATGTGCAGGTTTTGACCATGAAACGGTCGTCGCAGGGGTCGCCGCGATGCGAAAAGCGTACCCGGACAACCGACTTGTTGAACACCTTGCGGGCAATTGTGCGCTCACTTATACCTGTCCCGCTGCGCGGAATTATTTCATGGGCCGCTGGGAATGCCCGGTTCCGTCTTCGCCCGCTTGCAACTCGAACTGCATCGGATGCATCAGTTTTCAGCCTGTCGAAGAGGGCATCACGTCGCCGCAAGACCGCCTATTTTTTAAGCCGACTGCCGCGGAAATCGTCGAATTCACCGTTCCGCACCTCGAAACCGCGCCTTTTCCGCTGATTTCCTTCGGGCAAGGTTGCGAGGGCGAACCACTTTTGATGTGGCAGACCATCCGCGAAGCAATCATCGAAATCCGGAAATTCACCCAAAAAGGTTCGATCAACATCAATACGAACGGCTCAAAACCCGATGCCGTCGATGCGCTCTGCAAAGCGGGCCTCAACTCGATGCGCGTCAGCATGAACTCGGCGCGGCGCGATGTTTATACCAATTATTACCTGCCGAACAATTATTCGTGGGACGATGTCGTCGAATCCATGCGGGTCATGCGGCGGCACGGCGGTTGGGTAAGCATCAATTATTTCGTGTTCCCCGGCATGACCGACGCGCCGGAGGAGGTCGAGGCACTAAAATGGCTCATCCGCGAAACAGGTTTGAACATGATCCAATGGCGGAATTTCAATATCGACCCGGACTGGTATTTGGGGAAATTGAACATCGCCGACACGCCCGTGACGCCCGGGATCAAATCGGTGATGGACAATCTGCGGGTCGAGTTTCCGGGCCTCAAATTTGGGTATTACAACCCGCCGATTGAGCGGATTTTGGGGGATTACCAAACAGATTTTGCACACTAAACGGCGAACCGCCGACGGCCCGTCAGCCGTTGGCCGTCAGTCGTCAGCCGTTAAAAACTATGCGTGGAATAAAAGTTTTCGCCCCGGCGAGCATCGGCAATTTTGCCGTCGGTTTTGATGTCATAGGCTGTTGCCTCGACCATCCGGGCGACGAAATTATCGCCCAAATCAGCGACACACCGGGTGTTCAGATCACCAAAATAACCGGAGCGCAGGGCAAGCTCTCGCTCGAGCCCGCGCTCAACACGGCGGGGGTCGCCATCCAATCTTTGCTTGATTTTTTGGGTGAAAAAAAACGCGGCATCGAGCTCGAGATCCACAAAAAAATGCCGCTCGGGTCAGGTCTCGGGTCATCAGCGGCGAGTGCGGTCGCCGGGGCTTTTGTGGCTTCCGAACTTTTAAAAACGGGTTTATCAAAAAGGGAATTGTTGCCCTTCGCGGCGGCTGGTGAGGCGGTCGCAAGCGGCGGTGTCCACCTCGACAATGTCGCGCCGTCGATGCTCGGCGGTCTGGTGTTGGTGCGCGACAATGCGACGTATGATGTTCACCGGCTGCTGGTCCCGAAGGGTTTGATGCTCGCAGTGGTCCATCCGAAAATCCAGATTTTGACAAAAGATGCGCGGGCGATTTTATCAAAAACGGTCGGGCTAAAAGATTTTGTGGGCCAATCGGCCAACCTCGGCGCGTTCATCATCGGGCTTTTCAATGCCGATATTGCGCTCATCGGACGGGCCTTGCGCGACGATATCATCGAACCGCAACGGGCGCGGTTGATCCCCGGTTTTTATGAAATAAAGGAAGCGGCCATGGCTGTAGGCGCGCTCGGATGCTCCATTTCGGGGGCCGGCCCGAGCGTTTTCGCGCTCTGCAAAAACACGACCGAGGCCGACGACGCAGGGAAGGCCATGCAAGCCGCTTTTCTCAAAAATGGGGTCGAAAGCACGGTTTATCTCTCGAAAATCAATCAGGAAGGGGTGTTTATTGTCTGAATTTGTGTTTTTTCGCCTTTGAAAAAAACAAGGCATTTATGGGTAAAATCACAAAAAAGCCGTCCAGTCCCGACGAAAAACCGGACGACGGCGGCCAACCCTATGACAATATAATGAAGGAGCGGTTGCGGGATGCCGTGCCTTCGCTGATGATATTTTTGGGGCTTTTGCCTGAAGGGCGCATCGAAAACATCAACATCGAATTCCCCCGGACACGGATGCGGCGGGCAGATTTTGTGGCAAAATACTTTGGTAAAAACGGGGAAAAGGCCATCCTGCACGCCGAGTTCCAGTCGGGGGACGACCCAAAAATGCTGCCGCGCGAACTGGATTATTGCGCCCAAATCCATTTTGACCATCCTGAATTTGACATCATCCAAGTTGTTTTTGCCATCGGCCCGAAGAGGCCGAAAATGAAGACCTCGGTGCGTTTCCGTTTTTTTGAATACGGGTATAAGCTGATTTGGATCAAGGACATTCCTTACAAGTTGCTGATGAATGCCGAAAAACCAGAGCTTTTGTTGCTTGCGGCCTTTGCCGATTATGGCGGAAAAACGGCAGGGACGGTTTTTGAAGAAGTAGTTTTGAGCGCAAAAGAGCGGCTCGTGAGCGAGATCGATTTCGATACCTTTGTTGGCCAGTTGCACATTTTTTCAAACCTGCATAACTTGCAGCAAATTTTCAAAAACGTTATGACCACAATATTTAAAAACATGCATGTCGCCAAGGACCCCTATTTTAAGGACGGTAAAAAATTGGG
>JANOQP010000471.1:0-1950 GCA_031414895.1 Saprospirales bacterium | reverse complement strand
AGCCAGATGGGCGCCCAGCTAATCAGCCACCACGCCAAATTGCTATAAAAAATCCAACGCTGGGCGGCAAATTGTTCAAAAAGCCCTTGCTGCCACCTTTGCCAATCAAAGTAAAAATACGCGAGGTGCAGGGGCAATACCACGAAATAAGCATAGACCAACCTGATGGCGTTTTCGCGGCAAATCATTTCCCCGAACTCGGTTCGGAGCGCGGGCGGAACCTGCGGCGAAAAGCGGGTTTTTGCGGGTTTGGTCGGCTCCGCGAGGTCAATTGGTGGCATTTTTTCTCAAAGTTTATTCGTCTGTCTATCATTTGTCTATACCCGTTTTTTGGGCGGGCGGGCGGCGCGTCGGACTTTTACGCCATTGCGAAGATGTTGTTATTTTTAGATTTTGGCCGAAAAACCTTTGCAGGCCAATTGAAAAAGACATCGAAAAAGACAGCCCCGCGGCAAACCAAAAGCCACTAAACGGGCTGTTCCACAATGACATAGCAATCCCGCGAGGCCAAAATGCGGCATTTTCCGTGAAAATATAATGCCTTGTCTATCATTTGTCTATATCCGAAATTTCGGCGGGCGGGCGGCATGTTGAACATTTGCCACGTTTCAAAGGCCAATTTGAAAAAATCAATTTAATCCACATAGGTTCTCAATTTATTTTTCTATTAGTTTTAGTCTCATGATAGCAACCCAACAATTCTTTGTCCCCGGCAAAACGGAGACCACACGCCGCTCCGGTGTTTTTGTTTTTTTGAAAAAAACAACCTTGCTCTGCCTCCTCTTTTTTTCGACGGCCCCACTTTTCGCGCAAACCACTTGGACGGGCGCGACCAGCACCGATTGGCACGTCACTACGAACTGGATGCCCGCTGCGGTGCCGACCGCCGCCGATGATGTCATCATCGCCGACGTGGCCACCGACCCGACCATCAGCGCGGCGGCGGTCGCCAAATCGGTCATCGTGAACACGGACGCGGTGCTGACCGTCACTTCGGCAAGCACTTTGACGATAAATGGCTCGACCGCTGCATTCGGTGGGGGCACGACTGCACTTGGGAACAACGGCACGGTGCAGAACAGCGGCACCATCACCGTTGGCTCGGCTGGCAGCGTGAGAGAAAACGGCATTTCGAACAAATCCACGTTCAACAACAACACAAGTGGGCAAATCCATATTGACCGTTCGTCCTTATTTGGGCTCAGAAATCCATCCGGCACATTTACCAACGATGGGTCCATCACGGTCGTCGCGAGTGTAGGCTTGGTTCAATATGGCCTCAACAACGAGGCGACTTTCTACAACAACACTGGCGGGGATATCCACATAGATGGGGTTAATAACAGAGGGCTTTGGAATTCCAATCCTACTGGCACGTTCAACAATGCGGGGAGCATCGTCATTGGCGCCAATGCATCCAGTGGAGTTCAAGGCATCTCGTCATTGGGCATTTTTAACAACAACACGGGCGGGGATATCCACATTGATAAGTTTGACAATAATGGGCTTAATAATTCCGGCACATTCACCAACGAAGCGACCATCACCATCGGGGCGCAATCAGGCACGGGAGAATCTATTTCTAATGCTGCATCGTTCACCAATAGCGCCTGCGGCAAAATCTTCGCTTTTAAAAAAATCTACAACGGGCAGACATTCAACAACGCGGGGCTTTTTTCGGTAAATGCTGCCGCCGCGAGCGCGAACGTTGGCACTTTTACCAATACGGGCATCCTCGAATACCCGCAGGGCAACCCGATCCCAAGCGTCGTGAACAATGAAATCATCGCCGTCCCGATTTCCGGCGGCTGTGCCATTTCGCCCGCGCTCACGCTCGGCTCGCCCGTGGATTTCACCGTCGCGACAAACTGGTTTTTGAACCAAAACCTGACCGGGGCCGCAGGCACCTACAATTCGGCGACCAACACCTTTATCAATACGAACCTCCCC
>JANOQP010000470.1:0-2137 GCA_031414895.1 Saprospirales bacterium | reverse complement strand
CGTCCGCCGTCAGCCGTCCGCCGTCCGCCGTCAGCCGTCCGCCGTCAGCCGTCCGCCGTCCGGTCAATTTTCCGGAACCGTTTTTCATGGTCTGAAAATGGATTTCGCGGTCGGCCAAGATCAAATCCGCGTTCAGCCAACCGTGGCCGAGCTCCTTTTCGACGTAAAAAACGACCTCGTCGGCATCCCAGTTTTTGAACTCGTCGCGGGTCGCGAAGCGGAAAGTGGCCTGTATTTTTTCCCCGTTTTTCAAAACGACCGGGCGAAAAAACAGGTTTTTCAGTCCCTCGGCCTGACCAACGGGGCGGCTCAAGGTCATTTTTTGGAAATGGCCGGCGGCCAGCGATTCGCGGAGTGATTTTATGAAATTGGTGGTCAAAACTGTTTTTTTGATTTTATGGATGATCCATTGCGCGGTAAAATTCGTTCAAAAACTTGACGAGCGAATAGCCGATTTCTTTGCCCAAATTGACCGGCACCGCGTTCCCGATCTGTCGATATTGCTGCGCGACCGGCCCCAAAAACTGCCAATCGTCGGGAAAAGTCTGGATCCGGGCATATTCGCGGACGGTGAACGGGCGCGTTTCGTCGGGGTGGCAACGCTCGGTCTGTTTTTGCGCGGGTGAGCAAGTGAGCGTCAGGCAGGGCTCGTCCCAACCGATGCGCCGCGCCATGCCCGTTTTTCCGCCGGACAAAAAATAGCTTTTGCCCATAAAATCCAGTTGAACATCAACGGGCAAATTGCGCCAATAACCTTTCGGCGGCACGAGGTCGAGCACCACTTTTTTGCTTTTCGGGTAGGTTGAGCCAGCAGATTTTGGCACGTCGCAATCGAACAAATCGCCCTTTTTCAGCGCGTCGGAGAGCGTATGTATTTTGCTGGAAGGTTTCGGGTAGTCAAATTTCAGGTCAATATCCTTCCGAACACCGACCAAGATCAGCCGCTCCCTTTTTTGCGGAACGTTGTAATTTATCGCCTTTAAAACCTGCACAGGCTGCACGTTGTAGCCAATTTCATCCAAGATTGAGATCATGCCCGCCAAGGTCCGGCCGCCGTCGTGGTTGAGCAGGCCGCGCACGTTTTCGCCGATGCAAATGGGCGGGTTCACCTCTTTCACGGCCCGTGCGAACTCATAAAAAAGCGTCCCGCGCGCATCGGCAAGGCCCAGTTTTTTGCCCGCATAACTGAACGCCTGGCACGGAAAACCGCCCGTCACGATGTCCACTTTGTTTGAAAAACGGGTAAAATCGTGCTCGCGGATATCGCCTTCCAGCACGTCCCAATGGGGCCGGTTTTTTCTCAAAGTTTGGCAGGCAAACTTGTCCATCTCATTGAGGGCGGCACATTTGATGCCCGCTTTTTCGAGGCCGATGGCGAGGCCGCCCGCGCCCGCGAACAGTTCGAGGACGGAATATTCGTGGTCGGGCTGGACGAAATTTTCGGCAATCGATTGGTGGTTTTCGGCATAAAATGACGAAAAAGTGTCGATATCTTCCTTTCGGTACACCCTAAAATTGCTCATCGGCTCGCGCACGGCGACCAATTTCCCTTCCCGGTCCCACCTGCGGAGCGTCTCTTTGTTCTTGCCAAAAAACTCGGCAGTTTCCGCCAACGAATAGTAGTTTTTCATAACCAAGTGCCTTAACATTATACAATGGTTACAAAAGTACAACAGGTTTCTCCCCAACAAATAATTTATGAAGAAAAAGTTTTAAACATTGTGGAAAAATAAACTTTTTGTCTGGTTCGCCGCACCAAACCTGCTATGCTGCGCTGGTGCGAGGTTGTGCCTCGTACCTTACATTGCTATCCCGACAACTTCGAGTAGTATTTGGCTAAAAGACGTTTTTTGCACTAAAATTTGCGCTTGAGTGTCGGCGCAGCCGACAGAATGCAAGACACGAGGTAAAACCTCGCGCCAGCACTGAAAACATACTTTTGTCCGGTTCACCGCCCCCAAACCTGCAACGCCCCCCCCGTTGTTGCCCCCCAAAATAAGCCCGCGCCCGTCGCCCCTTTTCAAGAAGACCGCCCGCCGCGCATCGCCCGAAGCGAGGATGCCAGATTCGCGGCTGGTTTTGGGCAAAAAATTGCCTTTCCCGTTGTTCATCAAAAAAATGCCGCTGCCCGCGTCGC
>JANOQP010000469.1:0-1932 GCA_031414895.1 Saprospirales bacterium | reverse complement strand
CGGCTGCTGTTGATGGTTTCCGAAAAAGGGACGATCAATTCACCGCCCGTTTTGAGCCGTTCGAGCCAAAGGCGGAACTGTTCGGCGTGGCCTTTGTCCTGTGTTTTCGAGAAATTTTTGGCCGAAAAACCGTGAAAATCGGCTTTCATAAAATTGTCGATGATGGCCGTGCGGCCCTGCGAATAGACCTCGACCCGTTCTTTTGAGTACGATTTCGCGCCGTTGGAAAAATAGTTGACCGAACCGAGCGACCCGTTTTTGTAACGGAGCATCAGGCTGGCGCAATCGGTGGATTCCTCCGGGTTTTCGCCCATCGCTTGCAAGCAGACAGCGTCCACCAAACTGCCCGTGAAACTGGTGATCAGGTCGATCAAATGGCAAGCTTCGCCGACAATCCTGCCGCCGCCGACCTGCAAATCGTGCACCCAATGGCTCGCCGGGATTGCGCCCGCGTTCATCGTGGCGATGACCGAAATTGCGCCTGGCTGTTTGCCGAGCGCATTTCTCACGGCGACGGAAAAGGGCGAAAAACGGCGGTTGAAACCGACGGTGACCGATTTTCCGCTCCGTTCGGCCTCCATTTCTATGGCCGAAAGTTCATCAAAAGTGAGCGCGAGCGGCTTTTCGACAAAAACGTGCTTGCCCGCTTTCAGGCTTTCGAGGACCTGCCGGGCATGGGCATTGTGGCGCGTCGTGATGATGACGGCATCCACTTCCGGGTCGGCCAAAATGTCGCGGTAATCGGTGGTCGAGCAAGGTATCCCGTATTTTTTGGCCAAAAAAGTGCCGGAAAGCCCTTTTGAAGAGGCGATAAATTTGATGTTCGCGCCCGCTTTTTTGAGCGCGGGCATCATGGTTGCCGACGTAAAATTGCCCGCGCCGATAACCCCAAGCACGCCTTTTTGACCGCTGAACGATTTTTTTTCGTAAAAAACCGTCGTGGCCGGCGACGATTCGGCGGGGTATTCGATGATGGAGGCGATGCTGCCCGAAGCGGACATATTGCCGTAGATTTTTTGGAAATCGGCCAGCGCAACGCGCTCCGTGATCAGTTTTTGCACGTCCAAACGCTTCGTGGAAATCATCGAAAGGACGGTCTCGAAATTGCGTTTCTCCGTCCAACGCACGAAAGCGAGCGGGTAATCTTGGCCGCCCTGTTCATAATTGTCGTCATATCGGCCCGGCCCGTAGCTGCACGAAACCTGAAAGGACAGTTCTTTTTCGTAAAAATCGGCGCGGCTCAATTCGAGGCCGATCACGCCGACCAACACGATGCGGCCCCGTTTGCGCGACATTTTGGCGGCCTGCGCGATGATATCGTTCGTTTTTGCGCTCGCGGCAATCAAAACCGCGTCCGCACCGGTGCCCCCGGTTTGTTGTTCGACCCATTTCACCGGGTCCGATTCGCGCGGATTGACGGTCAAAATGCCCTTTTCGCGGGCGATTTTCAGCTTTTCTTCGTCCAAATCAATGCCGATGACGTTGCAGCCGTTGGCCACCAACAATTCGGCGGAAATCAAACCGATGAGCCCGAGGCCGATGACGACCACGTTTTCGCCCAAAGTTGGTCCCAAAAGCCGGACACCTTGCAGTCCAATCGATCCGATGACGGTGAACGCTGCTTCCTCGTCCGAAACGGAATCGGGGATTTTGGCGGCCAAATTTTTCGGCACTGCCACAAATTCGGCGTGCGAACCATTCGAGGCCACCCGGTCGCCAATTTTAAACTCCGCAACGCCCTCGCCGACGGCATGGACGCGACCAACATTGCAATATCCGAGCGGCAACGGTGTGTCCAATTTATTAAAAACGGCCTCGAGCGTGGGCAGGAGACCGTCGGATTTTATTTTATCGAGGACTTGTTTGACCTTTTCGGGCTGTTGTCGGGCTTTTGAGATCAGGTTGGACTTGCCGAACTCAACCAGCATCCTT
>JANOQP010000468.1:0-2463 GCA_031414895.1 Saprospirales bacterium | reverse complement strand
CGCAATCGGCCCGTGCGATTGACGAAATGCTGCCCGAGCCGTCTGCTTCGATTTGCCGGAGGCGGTAAAATGCGCCGCCCGCCGGGCTTTTTTCGTCCAAATAACGATAGGTTTTTTCGCCCTCTGCAAGTTGTGACTCGCCGATTTTTTCCCAATCAAACCCGTCGGGGCTGCGCTCGATGATGGTTTTTGTCCCGTTTTCGGTTGAAAAAAGGGTAAAAACCAACTCCGTCGAACCGCCCGAGCAACTAGCCTCGAACTGCGAAACCTCGACCGCGAGCGCCGTCCCCGCCGTCAAATGGAGCGCGGAAAGGAAGCACGCAATCCCGTTGCCCGGCGCGAGGCCGCCCGGATAATAGCCAAACCCGTCGGGATAAAGCCGCACGTCCCAATAGGTCCACGGGTGTTCGTAGGTGTCCAAAATTTCGCCGATTGTCTCGATCCAGTTGCAGCGGCTGACGGCATCCGCGTGGCCGATGCAACCCATTTCGCCCATCCAATAAGGGTGGTCGTAAAAATCCGACCAGATGTCGAGCATCGCGTTTTTGTCCCAAAGGTCCTGGATATCGTCGCCGATCGGGAAGGCGCGGGCGGGCGGCGGCGGGTTGAGCCACGAGGCCAATTGGTGCGTAAAATCGAACGGGCTGTAATGGTGATAGGTATAAATCACGTTCAAATCGTGCGAATACGGCTCAAAAGACAGCAAATCCTCGCTCGAATTCCAGCCTGTCGCGCCGGCCACGATCGTGCGGTTGGGCGAGTGCAGCCGGATGGTGTCGAGGACGGCCTTTTGGACGTTTCGCCAATTGGTGTTCGAGATCCCGTTCGGCTCGTTGTTTATTTCAAAAAAAACACGGGCCGGGTCGAGGTAATTGTACCGTTGCGCGAGCTGCCGCCAAATGGCGCAAAGCCGCACCTGCTGCGCCGCAAAATTGGCGTTCGAGATCTGCGGGTTGTCATGGTGGTAGTCGATGATGAGCTTCATGCCGAGCTGGTCGGTCCAATTGATCACCGAATCGACGAGCGCGTAGGCCGGGTGCGCCGTCGTGAGCGCGTAGCCGGGCGCGGGGCCGGTCAGTCGCCCAAAAACGACGGGCATCCGCACATGGTTGTAACCCGTCGATTGCAAAAAAGTGAGGCTCGCCTTCGTGAAAACATTGGCCTCCGGATAGGTCCCGAACGGCATGAGCCAATAGGCTTCGAGCCAATTGTTGAGGTTGAATCCCTTTTCGAGCGAATTGGCCCGCGCCCAAGCGGTCGAAGCGGGCGGTTTTGGTGCGTTTAGGATCTCGATGGCATCAAAATAGACCGTTCCCGCGCCGTTCGCCGGGGCAGATACATTGAACTGGAACTCGGTAACCAGTCTCCGGTCGAGGCCCGAAACGCCCGTGAAGATCGGCAACGGAATGTCCAAAACTTGATAGGTGGCACTCGCATCGCCCAAAAGTGTCCAGGCTTGGGTCGTTTTTGAAAGCGTTTTTAATTGAAATGTCATCGAATGGCCCGCCGTCAAACCGCGCACGGCGATCCGCAAATGGCTCGCGCCATCGAAATTGCGCGGCGCAGACGAGCCCCAGCCGTTCATGTTCAGCCCAAAACCGGCCCAGCCGTCGCTGCCGACATTGTACACAAATTGATAATGTTGCCCACCCTCAAACGGGCTGTTTGTCGAGGTTTCGGCCACCGTGCCGTCCACGTTCCAAGTGCCGGTGACGAGGGTCGTGCCGGATTTATAGACATTGGTTGCGGGGCTGGCGGGGTCGATGACCAGTTCGAGGGCATCAAAAAAAAGGTCGCCCGACGAGGCCGCCGAGCCGCCGACGAGCTTGATGTTGAGCTTCGTGATTTTCTCGAGATCGAGCGAAGTGAAGCCTTTCAGCGACCAAATCGGCACTTTCACGATGGTATAAACCGCGTTTGCGGCGAGGATGTCGATGGAATTTCCCGAAGCGCCGTTCTGGCTTTGGAGCTGCATTTGGGCCTTGTCGCCCGCCGCCATGCCGCGCACCGCTATTTGGACATGCGTAAAATCGCGAAAATCCGTCGTCGCAGCGGCAAAATTGAGCCAAACATTGGCCGCAGAGGCCACGCAATTGTAGGAAAACCGGAAATGTTCAACCCCCTCGAACGGGCTGTCCGTGGAAATTTCGGCCACCGTGCCGTTGGTCGGCGTGGTTGAGGCGAACAGGTTTATGCCGTTTTTATAGATTTCGAGGGTCTGTGAATTTGCCGAAATGGCAAAAATGGCGGGCAGTATCAGCCCAAAAATGGTGCGTATTTTCATAAAATGATTATTTGCTCTGCTGGCGCGAGGTTTTACTCTGCTGGCGCGAGGTTTTACTCTGCTGGCGCGAGGTTTTACTCTGCTGGCGCGAGGTTTTACTCTGCTGGCGCGAGGTTTTACTCTGCTGGCGCGAGGTTTTACTCTGCTGGCGCGAGGTTTTATGATCTACGACGTGAAGT
>JANOQP010000467.1:0-8023 GCA_031414895.1 Saprospirales bacterium | reverse complement strand
GACCAATTGTACTTATCGATTGCAGCGATATAATCAGCCCTCCCCGATACGTTCACTTTTCCGAAAACGCCAAATCTGGGAACCAACCTGACTTGAGTTATCCAAGCTGAATTTAGGCTGCTCTTCATACGAAACCCAATGCCAATGGGCACCTCTATGAAGGTGACCGCGCGGTGTTTTTCAGTTGGGTTAATATTGGCCCCGGAACGTTGATAAACCGATTTGGGGTCGCCTTTGACCGCTTCGGCATCAAAAGCATCCACCGAAAAATCGTCGAGTTCCAGTTTCATAAAATGCACCCCGACCCTGCCCCCGACCGAAAAGAACAGGTTTTTGTTCAAATTGTCCGGCGAGCCAAGTTTGTTGGAAAGCAGTTCATACCCGACCGAGAGGCCGATATCGCTTTTGATCTTCAGCGAGCTGCCCGCCGTTTTGTGGGCTTCCCAAGTCGAGGCATATTTTGGCTTCGCAAAACCATAGGAAACGCCGCCGACAAAGCCCGCATATTTGACAAAATCCGCTTTTGCCTTGCACTCCTTTCCTTTGCAAACGCGCCGGATCTTGGCGATCCGCGCCTTTGTCAACTCGTCCTTGCTCACGTCGAACAGGATTTCCTGCACGAGGCGACGGCCACTGGTACTTTTTTTGACCTTGCCCTTCGAGTCGAGGCTGTTGAAGATCTCCTTTTCGATTCGCACGACAGGGACAAAATAACCGCTCGCATCATTGATGATCTCCACGAGGGTGGCGCTCGTGATCCGCACCTGCACGCCCTCCTGTCCGAGCAAATTGAACACGGCGGAGGAATAATCCTTGAACGGCACGCCCTCCTCCGGCACGTTTTCGAGGTAGTCCTTGACCACTTCCGCTGTCGGCGAAAAAAGGTCCTGGTATTTTTTGACGGACTCGCCGGAGACTTTTTTCTTTTTGGCATCCATCATGGTCGCGGCGGTCGTGTATTCGTTCAAGACCGTCTCGGCGGTTGCGACCAGCGTTTTTTGAGCCTCTGCAGAAAGGACGTTCCGCGACGGCAGTTTGACCTGCGGGTCGATCCTTATTTTCAAGGTCTGTGCCATGCCCATTTGGGGCGAAAAAAGGGAGATGATGGCGAGACAGGCGAAACCAATTGCGCTATTTTTCATGATACAAAGGGTTTGATTGTTAAAGTGGAGAGTCATCGGTCTTCAGTTTTGGATGATGAAGGAACGGGTCAAGAAAACGGCCTTGTCGCGCCGGAGCACAGCGAAATAAAGCCCGTTCGGCAGCGGCGAGACCTCGATGTTTTGACCGAGCAGCCCGTCCGGCCCAACGGAAATGGCCTCGCCGTGCACCAATCGCCCGATGGGGTCGAAGATGTCGAGCTGGTATTCGGCAGCGGGCAGCGGCTGGGCGACGAGGGTGAACGCGCCGGAATTGGGGTTCGGGTGCAGGGATATTTTGAACTGGGTGGCGGGGTTTTCAGAGATTTCCTCTGAACGGAAAGAAATGGTGGCGCAGGTTGGAGGTAGCGTACAATCGGGGCTGTTCCATGTTTTTACCCAATAGGTCACATTCGGATCATACAAATTTCCGGCACCATAGGCTTGAAATTCCTCGTTAGGAATTTCTTCATAGACTTTTTTGGGTGGCAGGGCCTTTGGGTCGAATTTTCCCCACTGATAACACTGAACAGTAGAGTCTTTCGAGATAAGAATATGGTTTGGGATAAAATGCCCATAAGAAAGGGTGTCGGGGGCAACGGAATTTCCACCGACATTGACCGTGAAGACGTCCTCGCCGATGCAATCGGTTGTTGGCCCCAACTGTTCAGTAACCGAAACTGTGTATGTCCCTGGGGTCAACCAATGTACCATCAGAACAGGCCCAAAAGTTACAGTATCGGCAATGGGCACGGCAGGCGTAATTTTCCATTTGAATTGACTGATGGAGGCCGCTGGCGCATCCACAAAGTACGAAGCAATTGCATTTTTGCAAGGCGCTGCAAAATCGGAGACGATTTTCGGGTCGGGGATGTCCTGCACATCCACCGTTTGGCAGCTTCCCCAAATACAACCTTTGTCATCGGTCATCGCCACGCAATAGTTGCCGTCGTCCGCATTGGCTGCGCCCGTTTTGGTATATTGGCTTTTCCCTGGACCTGTTAGAACGGTTGCGGCACCTTGTTTCCAAACATAGTTGAAGGCATTGTTTGCTGGGCTGGCGGTCAGTTTTAGGGTTTTGCCGAAGCAAGGGCTTTCGATGGTGAAGAGGAGGTTTGGGTCTTTTTGGATTTCCGAAGGCCGGGTGCTGGTATTTGAGCAGCCATCATTGGTCACGGTCACTGAAAAGTTGGCAGTTCCCGGTTTTAAGAGCAAATTCGGCCAAAGACATGAATTAAGGCCAGTTGGCGGGGTTTGCCCGGACTGATCTATTGTCCACACACAAGTTTGGCCCAATGCGACATTGATGGTCAATGGGAAGCCTTCACAAATTTTCAGGTCGCCAACAGGTCCGTTCCCCGAACTTTCGGCTGAAGTGATTGCGGCATTGGGCTTTGCCTTGATTTTAATGTTGAACGTTTTGGAATCGCCCGTGCAGCCCGCTTTTGGGGTCACGGTGACCGTCGCATCCCCGGCAGCGGCGGCTGTAAAAGTGATATTGTCGTTCGTTGTGTTCATCGCGGCAAGCCCGATTGCCGGGTTTGAGCAAACCCAAGTAAAACTTGAGGCATTGTTCCCCAAATCAATATCAACCAAATCGCCTTGGCATTTTTCCACTATCTGCAAAGGGACTGTAACCGAGGGTTTATCAACAATATTGATATGGAAAACCATATCGTCCCCTTTGCACCCGTTCAGTTCTGGCTTGACCGTCACGGTGGCATCACCGACAGTAGACGCTTTGAAGGCATCGATTTTTTGTGCCGGCCCTTGAGTTCCACTTCCGTTCCCAATATTTAAACTGTACACCCAAGTTGCCGTGGCATTTGATGGCGTAAAATTGAAGGTGATCATCGGCACAAGGCTGTCCAAACAAGCGGTTATCATGCCTATTTGCTCCACGGATGGTTTCGGGCTCACATTTACGGTCGCAGTTGCTGTGTTGCTGCATCCGTTCCCGTCCGTTACTTTGTATGAAATCAAGTTTGAAGCCGACGCTGACGGCGGGCTAAAAACTCCGCTGGACGAAATACATGATGTATTTGGTGTCCCCGAAAATATGCCCCCAGTAGGGGTTCCAGTAATTGTAAATGGGTTTCCATCTGAACAGATGAGGGAAGGGATGGAAGATTGGTTTATGTTTACTGGTTGTGGGGTTAGTACAGTAATTGTTGGGGTTGAAGCAGGATTAGATTGACAGCCAAAGCTATTCGTTGCAACAACCGAGTATTGCCCGGCCATATTGGTTTGTGCAGGGCCGGTGCTTGGGTTTGGTTCATTTGAGTCAAAGCCATTTGGGCCGCTCCAATCGTAGGCTAAACCAGCTACGTTCGTGGTTAAGTTTATGGGAGTACCAATGCAAACAGACAAATCCAGCGCAGATGCGTTAACTACCGGGGTTGGGTTAACCGTTACTGATTTGGTATCGGTTTTTTGACCACAAGGCCCTGTCGCCGTTACCGAAAACACGATATCCCCACTGAAATTGCTGTTTGGTGTAAATGTTGGGTTTTTGAGTGTGTTGTTGTTAAAATTGCCACTTGAAGGGTTAGCGGTCCAAGACCAACTTGTTGAACCAGTACCTGTGTCATTTAATTGAATCTCTTTTCCAGCACAGACCGATTGAGGCGCATTGATGAATACTTCGTGCAAAGTGACGATCAGTGTCGCAGGCATGGAGGTTTCCATAGAGCCATTGGAAAAAAACACTTTGACCTGATAACGGTAACTAATTTCAGCAGGGAAGGTAATGCCTGAAACACTAAGCGTTGAGGATGTAGACGTAGAGTCTTCAATATAAACAGCGTCTAATGGTATTCCATTTTTAACAGTATCAAATGGCATGTTATCAATGGAGATTTGCCATTTGTAACTTGTGCCTGTACCTGTAACCCCCACAAAAAATATAGTGGGGTCATTAGGGCAAATTGTAACATTATCGGGCTGGTCGATAATAGACTGAGCTGTAGAAAAACCGGAAAACCCAATCATTAACAGCGAGAAGATAAGAAAGGTAACAGTTTTCATGATTTTCAATTTTTAAATTTAAGTTCATAAATAAAAAAGTGTCCATCCTGGTCAAGCTCCAAAAGAGCGGACTTGCCAGCGGACAGGGAGCAGTCCATTGCGTCCTCCAGTTTGGGCGGCTTGTCGGAGGGGCAGCCGCCGTATTTGGCGATGGTCGAGCCGGAGAGGGTATAGGTTTTCCCGGCTTCGAGCTTTGTGTCGTCGAGGCCGCCGAGCGAGACTTGGCTGGTGCCGCTGTTGAGGCCGACGGTGATGTTGTCGTTGATATCGCCGCCGTTGAGCGAGATTTTCAGGCCGCCGCAGCCGTCCGAGACGACCTTGAACGAGCTCAATTCCACATCCTTCACGGGCTTCAGCTTGACGCTGAAACTGGGTTTGTAATCTGCACAGGACAAGTCTTTTGGCCGGGCGGATACGTTTGCGCCGGTCATGTTTGAGGTGGGGGGCGGGGGCGGAGCTGGCTTTGGGCAACCGTTCAGGTTGGCCAGTCCGCGCTCTTTTGGGCATTTGTCGCTTTTGTCGGCAATGCCGTCACCGTCCGAATCGGGGCAGCCTCGGAGAATACCGTACTCGGTGGGGCATTCGTCGCTGCCGTCGGGGATGCCGTCTTTGTCCCTATCTGAAACGGGCGGCGGGCCGGAAGGGGTGGCGGTGGTGACTCTGCCACCGCTCGGAGGGTTGATCGGCTTCGGACAGCCGTTCTTGCTGCCCAGCCCGGCCAATTGAGGGCAGTTGTCCTTTTTGTCGATAATGCCGTCGCCGTCGGCATCGGGGCAACCGTTGACTGTCCCGAACTGGGCGGGGCATTCGTCCGATCTGTCCGGCACGGCATCGCCGTCGGTATCGACCTCGGCCGTCGCGAGCGAGTCGCTGCGCGGCGCATAATCCTGTACGAGGACCAATTTGGTCACACAGTCCTCCGGCCCGTTCACGCAGAGCCGCACTTGATAAAAACCGGGTTCGTCAAAGCCCTTCGTCACGCCAACATGGTCAGCGACGCTGTTGACAATGGCGCTGTCCTTCGTGATCGTCCATTCGAGGGTCTTGACATCCTTTTCGTCAACGGAGGCGTTCAAAAAATGGATGGTGTCGCCAACAAAAATTTGATAGGCCATGGCCGAGTCTGCCCCGTTTTGCGGCTCGATATTGACCGCGCTATCGGTGTTCAAGGTGAAATCAACCTTTTCTATTTTGGGGTTGCACCCAATCAGGAACAAAAAAGCGGTGCCAAGCGCAAAAGCAATCGATCGTCTTTTCATAAGGGTAGCGTAATTTGGATTTGAATTTAATGAGTGATGGCCCCGGCCATTGATGCAGATTTTGGGTATCAATTGTTCAAGATCGCCCTCAATTTGCCCCGGTCCTTGGTGGCGAGCGCGGCCTTGATGTCCGCCCATTCCTTGTGGCCGTGGTCGAGCCGTTTTACGGTGAGCGTGGTCACGTCGATTTTCAGCCGTTCGATCATTTCGGCCTCTTTTTTGGTTTTCAGCGCGTAATCGGCCGCTTGCGCAAAGAGGAAGAAAGTATGCCTGTGGCCATTTTCGTGGCTGTCCGTTTCGCCCCGGACGATGGCCAGTTCATAGGGTTTTTTCCAATCCTCGTCCACCGGCTTGGTCAATGTTTTGGTGGTGTTGAGGACCGTATTGCCCTTCAATTTTGATTTTGGCCAAAACCAATAGGCGCCAAAACCAATTCCGCCCAGCAACAACAGCCCCAAAAGCCAGGCCCACCAGCGCGACCTTGTCGGTTCGCCCATTCTCAGTTCCGGGCGTTCGGGCGGTGGCGGTGGCGGCGGTTCTGGGGCCTGCACCCGGTTTGGGGTGTAGATGGTCGGGTTGTCCTTTGGTTGGACATAATTGGTCTCCGGCACATATTCTTGGCGCACGGGCGGCACATATGGTTCGTATGGTTTTGGCACAAAATCGTCCACCTTTCGGATCAATTCCGTCTTTTCGTTCTCCCAAATATGCTGCACGAGCGGTTGCTGGGGCGGGGCGGGCGGGCGTTGCACTGGCGGTTGCTGCACGGGGGCGGGCCGTCGTTCGATCAGTACGGTTTTGTCCGTGTCCACCATTTGCTGGATACCCTTCGGGTCGGCCAAAGTGAGCAGTTCCTGCGCCGATTGGGCCCGAGCCTTCGTGTCGAGGACGAGGCAGCGGCGGATCATCCGTTGATAAGGTTCCGGGATTGTGTTGAGTTTTTCGGGCAGTTCAAGGTTGGTTATTTTTCGGACAAGGTCGGATTGCGCCTGGCTGCCCTGGCTCTCCTGGTCTTGGTTTTTAAAGGGCAGTTCGCCCGCCACGATCCGGTAGATGATGACCCCGACGGCCCAGATGTCGACCACTTTGGAGATTTTTTGCACCTTTATCTGCTCCGGCGCGGCATAGGCATAGGAAATGCCGATGGAAGTGTCCGTCACCACTTGGTCAAACACCTCGCGGGCAAGTCCAAAATCCGCGATCTTCGGCGACCAAATGCCAAATTCCCGTTTGAGCAGGATGTTTTGGGCCTTCAGGTCGCGGTGCGTGATATTGTTCTCGTGCAAAAAACCGACCCCCCGCAGGATGCCGTTCACGAGCGCGGAAACCTCGTCCGGGGTCAGGCTGTGCTGGTTCAAAAACTGCTCTAGGTTCCCGTTTTCGTAAAATTCCAAAATGGCAAAGTCCATCTCGCCCGCCAGCCCCATGTCGAACCGGTAGCAGGATTCGTACCGGGCCACGTTTTGGTGCTGCGGCAGGTTGTTGACCAGTTCGACTTCCCGTTGCAGGGTGTATTGCCGGTGCTCCGGGCGGACCCGCGCACTTTTTAGCGCAACAAAACAGCCCTTTGCATGGTCAAAAGTCTTGTGCACCTCGGCAAAACCGCCCGAACCCACGAAGGTCCGTTCGCGGTACAGGTTTTCGAAATCAGATAAAGTCATTGTGGTCATCTAGTTGAGCGGGATTTAAAGCATTGATATTGGTTGGGGTTATTTCAGTTTCATTTTTGCTGCACTATCTGTTTAATCGATGTTGAACCGGATAGACTGGCTGAGCCTAATTTTTGTGTTACTGCCATTGCGTTGGCCGGGAGTCCATTTCGGCATTTTTTTAATCAGGCGGACTGCTTCCTCGTCGCAACCGGAACCCAGTTTCTTGATTACTTTGATATTTGAAACGCTCCCGTCCGCGTTCACATCAAACTGCACCACCACATTGCCCTCTAGGTCTTCTTCCCTGGCGGAATTCGGGTATTTCATGTTTTTGGCAAAGTATGCGCTAAGTGCAGAGGAGCCGCCGGGAAAATTAGGCTCAACATCGGGCATCACTTCGACTATCGGAGGCACTTTCTTATTTTGTTGTACTGGCAACGGCGGCGATGGCAGCGACGGCGACGGTGGTACTGGTTCTGGTTGTTTATTATTTACAGGGTCGGCCTCTGTTTTCGGTTCAAGGGCAGGTGGAGGTTCATTCTCCACGATTACCCTATTATCCGCCGTCCAACTATCTTGGGGTGGGCTATAAACAGGTGTTGATGGTCTACCAATTGCTGGTTTGATTCCAGTGATTTGTTGTGGGTTGGGCGATGACCTTTCTTGCACAAGCATCAGCTTGGCAACACAATTTATTGATCCGTTCACGCAAAGCCGTATCTGAAATAGGCCAATTTCTTGAAAAGGCACCGTCACCAAGTTGTTGTTAACTGCAGTACTGATAAGCACGGAATCTTTGACGAATGACCAAACAAGTGTTTTCACATTCTTTTCGGGAGTTGAATTATTTAAAAATACGACTCTATCTCCTGCGAAAACTTTGAACGTATCTAAAACGCCATCCTGCGAAATGTAACCATTCACCGTGAAATCTACTTTTTCCACT
>JANOQP010000466.1:0-5465 GCA_031414895.1 Saprospirales bacterium | reverse complement strand
CCCCCCCGACCCCCCCGAAGGGGGGGAGCCGCGCTCCAAGCCGCTCCCGTCCGACGGTTGCGGGTATCGCGGGTGTCGTGGCTCCCCCCTTCCGGGGGGGCTGGGGGGGGCTTGGTTTTGGGCAAAGCCCGAATATTTTTCCAACATTTCGAGGCTGAAAATCTCCGGTTCGAGGCCGAAACGGGCCAGCGCATCCCAGCTCGACGGCTCGGCGTTGAGCACCAAAATGGGCAGCCGGATGCCCGCCTCGCGCAGCTCGATGCCCTCGTCCGGGTAAGCGACGGCGAGGTAGTCGGCCCGGTGGAACTCGAGCAGCCGCGCCACCTCGACCGCGCCGCTGCCGTAGCCCGCCGCCTTGACCATCGCGCAGAGCCGCACGCCGGGCGCGAGCAGTTTTGCGTGCGCCTGCAAATTGTGCGCGAGCGCGGCGAGGTCCACTTCGAGGACCGTTTGGTGGGCCTTTTGCTCCAACCGCCGGGCGATTTTTTCAAAAAGAAAGGGCCGCGCACCTTTCAACAAGATCAGTTCCTCCGAAAAATCCTGCCGCTGGATCTGCCCCAAAAACTCGTCGGTCGTCGCAAAAAAACGGGCATCAAAACCTTCGGGCAGGGCGGTTTTTACGGCCCCGATTTCCGTCCCGATGCCGATGATCCGGGTGAATTTTTTGTCCAAAACAAGCTCGGCGACGGCCCGGTAAAGTTGCCCGGCGGGCAGCCCGGATTGCAACAAGTCGCTGACAATCAATGTTTTGCGCGCCGTCGCGTTTTGCCTTTCCGTAAAATTGAGGGCGATCCGGAGGCTGTCGAGGTCGTTCGACCACGAGTCGTTTATGAGCGTCGAGCGGTTGATCGCGGGCAGGATTTGCAGCCGCTGTTCGACCGGTTCGAGGCGGCGGAGGCGTTCGGCAATTTGCGCTTCGCGGAAGCCGAGGTCGAACAAAAAGCACCAACAATGGAGCGCGTTTTCGAGGCTTGCCTCGTCGGAGAACGGGATGGAATAAATTTCCGGTTCGAGGTCGTAGATCGTGGATTTTAGCTGAAAAAGCGTCGAGCCGCCCGTCGTCCGTTTGATGTTTTTCACTTGAAAATCCGCGCCGCGCCGTCCGGTCTTTGACCAGGTGATGAAATGTGCAAGCTCGTTTTCGAGCCGGATCTTTGGCAAATTTTCAAAAACGACCTCGTCGTCAACCGAACAGATCACGGTTTCGGCATCTTTGAAAAGCTGGAATTTTTCCAAAAACTTCTCTTTTTGGCCAGAAAACCCGGCATCGTGCGCCGCGCCGAGGTGCGTAAAAATGCCGACGGTCGGGCGGACGATCTTTTCGAGGACGGCCATTTCGCCCTTTTTTGAGATGCCCGCCTCGAAGATCGCGAGGGTGTTTTCCGGCCCCATTTGCCAGACCGACATCGGGACGCCGATCTGCGAGTTCCAACTTTTTGGGCTGCGCACGATGTTGAAATCCGCGCCGAGGAGCTGGAAAAGCCACTCTTTGACGACTGTTTTTCCGTTCGAGCCAGTGATGCCGACAACGGGAATTTCAAATTGATTTCGATGAAAAATGGCCAATTTTTGCAAAAAATCGAGCGGTTTTTCCACAAAAAAGAAATTGGCCCCGACAAAATTGGCGGCCGCGCCCCGAAAGCCCGGCTCGACGACGAAGCTCCGAACGCCTTTTTCAAAAAGGTTTTTGATGAAACCATGCCCGTCCACGCGACCGCCGCGCAGGGCAAAAAACAGCGTCGCGCCGGGCTTCGAAAGCTGGCGGCTGTCAAAAAGCAGGTGCCGGACGGGGGCTTCTTTTTGGTGGAAAGCGCAGTTTTTGGCGGCAATGCCGAGCGCGGCGCGGATGCTCGAAAGGGTGTGTTCCATGGCGATTGATCGAGGGGGCGAAGGTCGAAAATATTTGCCGTTCGATTTTGGGCGAAAAAACCGTGGAACGCGCCCAGATCCGGGAATTTCGGGGGAATTTCGCCGACCGCAAACTTTGTTCAAGCATGGAAAAAACAGCTTTTTACGATTCCCCGATCGGCTGGATCAAGATCATTGGGTCGGAAACCGGCATCCGGCTGGTCAATCGTGTGGACGAAAAAACCGGGGCGGGCGACACGGATTTGCCCGAAAACCACCCGGTTTCTGTTTGCGCGGGGCAGCTTTCCGAATATTTTTTGGGGGAAAGGCAGGATTTTGACCTGAAACTCGACTTCGGCGGCGCGTCCGATTTTTACAAACAGGTTTGGGGCGAGCTTTTGAAGATCCCGTTCGGGAAGACCGTCGCGTATTCCGACATCGCCGAACGGCTCAATTCGCCGAAGGCCGTCCGCGCCGTCGGCCTCGCCAACCGCTCCAACCCGATCGCCATCATCGTGCCCTGCCACCGCGTCATCGGGAAAGCGGGCGAACTGCGCGGTTATTTTTACGGCTTGGACACGAAAATGCAGTTGCTGCGGCTCGAAAACCCGGTGCGGTTTGCGGAACAGGGGAGCTTGTTTTGAGGGAGTTTTGGCATTTTGGCTTTAAAGCAAGCGTCAAAAGTCCAAAATTCGATTATTTTTGCACAAAAAAGTGCCAATCATGCACACAAATATCGCAGAATTGACTGAAAGCGCGGCCCAACTTTCGGCCCAGGATTTTGACCGTTTTTTGGTCAACGTCTATACGCAACGCGCAAAAAGCCATGCCCCGTCTGTCTCTGAAAAGGAACATTCCCTTTTGGGGAAAATCTACCAAAAATTGCCACAGGCCACCCTCGAACGGTTCGAGAACCTGCGCGATAAATGCCTTGCCGAAACACTTTCACCTTCGGAGCACCAAGAATATTTGGGCATCATCGAATTGATGGAAAACCACAATGCGGACCGGCTCGAAACTCTTGTCCAACTTGCCCAAATTCGTGGGGTCGCGCCGAAAAAATTGATGGAACAATTGGGCGTTTTTCCGCTCCACGCGCATTGATATGGCCATTTCAAAGATCATGCGAGCGCGCGTTTTCGCCCGTTCGGGCGGTTATTGCGAGTATTGCAGGACGCATCTCGACTATTCTTCCTCGCCTTTTTGTATTGATCATATCCTACCCGTTTCGGCGGGCGGGGTTGATGTTTTTGAAAATTTGGCCTGCGCCTGTTATGGCTGCAATGGCCATAAATACGCTAATTCAAGCGCAATTGACCCCGAAACGGGGCTTGAAATGCCGCTTTTCCATCCGCGCACCCATGATTGGGCGGGCCATTTTGCTTGGTCTGAAAATTATCTTCAACTCATTGGCCTCACCCCGATTGGTCGCGCAACGGTTGCCGGACTGCATTTGAACCGTCCGGCGGTCATCAATTTGCGGCGGGTCACGCTTTTGACGGGTGAGCATCCGCCGAAAATTTGAAAGTGACAACCTATTGAACAAGAGGGAAATTGTTCAAGTAAAACAGCTACTTTTGTTGTAAAATCTATACAATGGTATTGCACCTTCCCGATGAAATCATCGATTCAATGAACCTGACCGAGGCCGCCCTTTTGCTCGAATTGGCGGTCGCGCTCTATGCTTCCCGGAAATTGTCGTTCGGTAAAGCACGCCAATTGGCCGGTTTGGATTGGGTTCGGTTTCGCAAGACCCTGGCCGAGCGAAATATCCCTGCGCATTACGATGAGGCGGATTTTCAGGCTGACCTCGATGCACTCGCCCATCTTTCCCATACATGATTGTTGTTAGTGACACGTCGCCCATCGAATCATTCCTACCCAAAAAAATAGGGTCGGACGGTTTCGTCCAACCCTATTTTTATCTCAAAAAAGTCGTGCTACCTGATTTTCAATAACCTTTCTTCGCTTTGAGTTCCTTGATTTGGGGTTTTAGGGAGCGAAACTCTTCTGGGTCAAGTTGTGAGGACAATTTGCCCATAATACTTTTATAAGCCCTTTCCAGTGCCTCCCCAACTGCCTGTTGCACGTTAGGGTCGCCCATAATGGCATCGACACTTTGAGAGAGATATCGGTCCCGAGTTGAAATAACGAGGTTTTCAGTTGGAATAAGCACACTTTTAGACCAAAGCTTTTCACCCGACAATGGCTCCATTCCGCTCAAGTTGATTTTTCCGGTTAATGATACGGTACCCTTGTAGCTGTAGCTCACATTCTTGGCGTCAAGTATTGAGGAATGTTGTGACCACCTGCCTTGTGGGTTGGCAAACTGTGGATCTACGTCAATCACCATCATGATATCCGCTTCCTTTTTATCATTGAAAAGCATCTCGTCACGGCTTTCATAAGGGCCACGAATGGTAAATCCCTTTGCGATGATGAGTTCTTCAACATCTGCACCAAGACTGGTACGGAAACGGCGGTAGATATCTTCACTATTGTACTTGAATGTTTCAGCATAGTTAGGCCTCACCAAACCAATTAAGGTTTGGGCCGAACCCGATTTTACAGCGGAAGTAGGGGTGTAGTCGAAGGTGACGGTCCGAGTGTTGGTGGCTTCCTTACTGGGAGTGGAGGCGATCAGCATCAGCAAAGCACCCGACAATGTCAGCAATGAGAGAAGATGTTTTTTCATAAAATTTAAGAGTTGGTTTTGAAAAATTTGAAAAATATAAGTATGGTCGCCATGCCCATGCCGATGAAATAGGCAACCAAGTCTTTCCAGTCAAAAGTCCCCATAATATGCCCGGACGCTTGTGCAAATTCGGAAATCAAACCGACGAGTGGAACGAAAAACAACCAAAACCGACCTTTCGAGAATGATTCATGTTTCCAGATTAGGCCCGTTGCTAACATGAAAGCGAACACCCAAAGACCATCAGGAAGGTTATCAATTACGAAATTTGGCAAACAGGTCGGTGTGGCCGCCTTATTGAAAGCAAGAATTTTACCCCCCAAAAGATGGTCAGTTTCCCTAAATCTATAATAAAGCCAAGTAGCCAATGCCAAAGGAAAAAACACATAGGCCAGCCAATTCGTCGAGTTGCTGAAAAAGCGTTTAGAGACCACCCTTTCCATATATTTTTTGAAAACGAATACATTCCTTATTATCTGTGTGTGATACCGAGTTGGGGCAAATGTAAAAGGTGATTCTATTTTTAGGCAAATTTGCCTAATTTATTTGAAATTTTTCATAGGATGATTGCGAGGTGAAACACACTCGGCATTCGGAAGGCATCAAATCATTCGGAGTTCGCTTGCGCGAGGTGCGTAAAGAGAAAGGCATTTCGCAAGAAAACTTGGCCTTTAAAGCTGATTTGGAATTGAGCCAAATCAGTCGCATCGAACGGGGCATCATCAACACCAGTTTGAGCCAAATCCTGACAATCGCCGAGGCATTGGAGATTGATGTAAAGGAATTGTTCGAGTTTGACCTGCCAGATGGGGCAAAATGAAAAACCGCCGCCAGTCCAAGTCAGACTGGTGGCGGTTTCTTTTGCACGAAATGGCCAATGAAGAGCTTGAAATCTTGAGGTTCCAATTTGGCACCTCAAGTT
>JANOQP010000465.1:0-6934 GCA_031414895.1 Saprospirales bacterium | reverse complement strand
AAAAATCAATCGGCGGCGCATGGATGATGCCTAGCAATTCCCGGATCTCGTCAGCATCCGTCAGTTTGGAAATATGGTCGTGCAATGCCGTGGCCAAAATTCGGAACTTGACCGTTTCTTGTTGCCCTTCAAGCGGCGAGTTCTTTTCGTTGTCCATCTGCCTGTTTTTGTTTGATGAGCAAAACGATGTTGGCGACAATTTCGACCAGTTCGGGCTTGCGCAAAATTGCGGCAATATCGAGTGCATCGGCTTTGATCGGCAGCCCAAAAACAATTGCATCGTTGTCCATGTTCGGCCTGATCGTGTCGAAAAAACTGTCCACGATTTCGGCCAATTGGAGCGAGGTGAAATAATTTGACAAAAACGCCAACGAAATTTCCTCGTTGGCCTCCATCGCCTTTTTGAGCTGGCTCAAAGTCGAACGCTTTTCTGTTTCAGCGTCGTAATTCCCGAAAATCGAAAAAGTTTCCATGCCCAAGAATTTAAGGCAACGGTTAAAGTAAAAAGGCAAAAATCGCGACCCGACTTTTGCCTTTTGCCCTCAAAATTTTGCCCTCAAAAAAAATGTGGCCCCAACAGGGCTTGAACCTGTGACCTTCGGATTATGAGTCTGCTGCTCTAACCAACTGAGCTATGGGGCCGAAGTGTGGGGCAAAAGTAGGTTTTATATTGAAATTCAAGGTCAAATTACTTCCCCAAAAACATTTTTTAAAAAACTTTTTGTTTCAAATAAGTCAATCCTTTTGCTACTTTTGCCGCCGAGAAAGTTCATTTCCAGCGATTTTTGATGAAAAAGAAAGTTTTTGTCCCAGAAGAAACCGTCAACGGCGCACCCAAGTCCGGCGACACGATCATCCCCATTACTGGGATGTATCAAGAATATTTCCTCGATTATGCAAGCTATGTGATCCTCGAACGCGCCGTCCCGGCCATCGAGGACGGCCTCAAACCTGTCCAGCGGCGCATCCTCCACGCCATGAACGAGATGCACGACGGACGCTACCACAAGGTGGCGAACATCATTGGGCAGACCATGCAGTTTCACCCGCACGGCGACGCGGCCATCGGCGACGCGCTCGTGAACATGGGGCAAAAAGACCTTTTGATCGACCCGCAGGGAAACTGGGGCGACGCGCGGACGGGCGACAATGCAGCCGCGCCGCGTTATATCGAAGCGCGGCTGACCAAGTTCGCGCTCGACGTGGCATTCAACCCCGACACGACGACCTGGGCATTGAGCTACGACGGACGAAAACGCGAGCCGGTCAACCTCCCGATGAAATTCCCGATGGTGCTGGCGACCGGGACGGAGGGCATCGCGGTCGGCCTTTCGACGAAAATCATGCCCCACAATTTTGTCGAAATCATCAAAGCGAGCATCAAAGCGCTCAAAAACCAGCGCGTCGAAATCTTCCCCGATTTTTACACGGGCGGCCTGATCGATGTCCGCGATTATAACGGCGGCGCGCGCGGCGGAAAGCTCCGTTGCCGGGGGCGGATCCGCGAAGTGGACAAAAAAACACTCGTTATATATGAGATCCCGTTCGGCACGACGGTCGATTCGCTGATCGACAGCATCTTGAAAGCCAACGACAAGGGCAAGATCAAGATCAAAAAAGTGACCGACGCGACCGCGAAAAACATCGAGATCGTCATCGAACTGCAGCCCGGTGTCTCGCCCGACGTGACGATCGACGCGCTTTATGCCTTCACGGATTGCGAACTCGGCATCTCGCCGAACTGCTGTGTGATCGTCGACAACAAGCCGATCTTCACCAATATTCAGGAACTGCTGCGGATCTCGACCGAAAAAACGACCGATTTGCTCCGCCAAGAACTCGAGATCCGGCGGCACGAACTGGCGGAAAAAATCTTCTTTGCCTCGCTCGAAAAGATCTTCATCGAAAAAAGGATCTATCGCGACATTGAGGAATGCGAAACTTTTGAGGCCGTCATTTCGACCATCGGCGCGGGGCTGAAAAAGTATGTTTCGACCCCTTCCGACCGCTCGGCGGGCGACAAACGGGTGCAACTTTTGCGTGATATCACCGAGGAGGACATCGTCCGGTTGACCGAAATCAGGATCAAAAGGATCTCGAAATTCAACTCGTTCGAGGCCGACGAGCTTTTGTTGAAACTGAACGAGGAGCTCAATTTGGTCAACCATAATTTGGCAAACCTGACCGATTTTGCCATCGCCTATTTTGAAAATTTGCTGGCGAAATACGGAAAAGGCAAGGAAAGAAGGACTGAAATCGCGGTTTTTGACCAAATTCAGGCCAGCTCGGTCGTGGCCAACAATGCCAAACTTTTTGTCAACCGCGAAAACGGTTTCGTCGGGAAGGATCTCAAAAAAGACGAACTCGTCGGCGAATGTTCCGACATGGACGATATCATCGTTTTCCGAAAAGATGGCGTGATGAAAGTGGTCCGCATTGCCGACAAGGTTTTTATCGGAAAGGATATTTTGCACGTCGCCGTCTGGAAAAAGAACGACGAGCGCACGACCTACAACATGATCTATGTCGATGCAAAAACGGGCCGCGCGATGGCAAAACGCCTCAACGTGACCGCGATTACCCGCGACAAGGATTACGAGATCGGGGGGCCAAAAGGCTCGAAAGTCGTCTATCTCACCGCCAACCCGAACGGCGAGAGCGAGGTCGTCGGCATCACTTTGAGCCCCGGTTGCACGGCCAAGATCAAGGTTTTTGACTACGATTTTGGCGACCTCGCCATCAAGGGCCGCGATTCGCAGGGCAACGTCGTGACCAAATATCCGGTCAAAGCGGTCAAGCAAAAAGAGGCGGGAAAAAGCACTATCGGTGCCCAAAAAATCTGGTTCGACGACATCACCGGGCGGCTCAACATCCAGGAGCGCGGGCGGCTTTTGGGCGAGTTCGACACGGGCGACACGATCGCCATTTTGTTCAACGACGGCAGTTATGAACTCACAGATTACGCACTGACCAACCGTTTTGAGCTGAAAGACATCCTTTGGCTGGGCAAAAACGATGAAAACCTCGTCATCACGGCTGTCCATTTTGATGGCGGAAAAGGCTGGACGATGGTCAAACGTTTCAAAATTGAGACGCCAAAACTGGGCGAGAAATATTCGTTCATCAGCGAAAAACCGAAATCGAAGGTCCTTTTTTCGACCACAAAGGCCGACCCGCGGATCAAGTACAATTTCAAATTGAACGGAAAAAACCTCGCGGGCGAGCTCAATTTGGCCGAATTCGTGGAAGTAAAAGGCTGGAAGGCGATGGGCAACAAACTCTCCGACCAACTTTTATCGTCGGTGAAAGAAATCGATCAAATCGCGGAAAAAACGGTGGAAAAAACGGTCGTCGCGCCGCAGCAAATCGACCTTTTTGGGAATGTGGAGGCACCGAAAACGCCTTCCCAGAAATTGAAGCCGGGGGATACGATCGAGTTTTGAGTTTCGGGTTTTGAGTTTCGAGTGGGGCTGAAATCGGACAATTTGCGGACAACAATCGGGTAAGCCGAAAAAAAATCGGACAATTTGCAGACAACAATCGCGACAAATCGCGCCTATAATTTGCCCAAAAATATTTTATCGCGACAAATTGCGACAACTATTTGCCAAAAAATCTATTTTTGCCCAACTTGACGACAAAAATAGACCATGGAAAATAAACTGGCCTTCGACCCAAAAACCGCGCAAAAACTCTTTTCCGTCGCCGCACGGATCGATCAGTTCAAGGGCAAATGGCAGCTCATCGAGCAAAAGGGCAACCGCTATTTGCGCGAGCTGCGCAGCCTTGCCACCATTCAAAGCATTGGCTCATCGACCCGGATCGAGGGCTCGACATTGACCAATGCGGAGGTAGAAACCTTGCTGAAAAGCATGAAGATCACCCAGTTCAAGACCCGCGACGAACAGGAAGTGGTCGGTTATTTCGAGACGCTCGAACTCATTTTGGAACAGTCCGAGTTCATCGAACTTTCAGTCGGCAACATCAAATCGCTCCATAATACGCTGATGAAGCACAGCGAAAAAGACCAAAAGCACCGGGGCGATTTCAAAAAGTTCACCAATAAAGTGGTCGCAAATTACCCAGATGGCACGGTCAGGACGATTTTTAACACGACCGAGCCTTTTTTTGTGGAAAAAGAAATGGGCGAACTCGTGCAATGGACTAACGCCGAGCTGGCCAACAAGGATTTCCACTCGCTATTTTGCATCGGCGGTTTTATTTATGAATTCCTTTCCATCCACCCTTTTCAGGACGGCAACGGGCGGCTTTCGCGGCTTTTGACCACGCTTTTATTGATCCGTGAGGGTTACGGTTTTGTTCAATATGTCTCTTTTGAGAACAATATCGAGGAGAAAAAAAAGGACTATTACCGCTCGTTGATGGCCGGCCAGCAAAACCGGAACACAGACCACGAAATCATCGGCGATTGGATGCTCTTTTTTTTGCAATCGCTGGAAACGCTCGCCGCGAAACTGGACGAAAAATTTGGCCGCTTCCTCAATATCGGCGGCTTCCTCAACCAGCGGCAGCAACAACTTTTGGAACTGGTCAGGGACAAAAAAACGGTCAGATTGGCCGATGCTTCGGCCATGTTCCCCGATGTTTCGAGCCGCTCGCTGCAACGTGATTTTTCCCTTTTGGAAAGCGAGCTTTTGATCGAGCGGACAGGCCGAGGCCGGGCAATCATCTATGGCATTTTATAGCGGCCCCAACTCAATAGATTAGCTTTCCCAATTACATTTGCGCCGGGCCAACCCGCGAAAAAAGAACGCATGACCGACGTTATTCAACTCCTTCCTGAAAGTATTGCCAACCAAATTGCCGCCGGCGAGGTCGTCCAGCGGCCCGCCTCGGTCGTCAAGGAACTGCTCGAAAACTCGGTCGATGCCGGGGCCTCGAACATCAAGCTCATCATCAAGGACGCTGGGAAAACGCTCATCCAAGTCATCGACGACGGCTGCGGGATGTCCGAAACCGATGCCCGGATGAGCTTCGAGCGGCACGCGACGAGCAAGATCCGCGAGGCAAAAGACCTTTTTTGCATCCAAACAATGGGTTTTCGGGGCGAGGCGCTCGCATCCATCGCGGCCATCGCGCAGGTCGAACTGCGCACCCGCCGGCAGCTCGACGAACTCGGCACGCTCATCAAGATCGAGGACTCGCGCATCCAAACGCAGGAGCAATGCCAGACGGCGGCAGGGACCAGTTTTTCGGTGAAAAACCTGTTTTACAACGTCCCCGCGCGGCGCAATTTTTTGAAGGCCGACCCGGTCGAGATGAAACATATCTTGGAGGAATTTGAGCACGTCGCGCTCGCCCACCCCGATGTTTTTTTCAGCCTGACGCACAACGGACAGGAGATCATGCACCTCCCGGCGGGCAATTTGCGGCAGCGGATCGTCGGTGTTTTTGGCCAAAACCTCAACAAAAACCTCGTCCCCGTTTCCGAGGAGACCGATATTTTGACCATCAACGGCTTCGTCGGCAAACCGGAGCACATCAAAAAAACGCGCGGCGAACAGTTCTTTTTCGTCAATAAACGGTTCATCAAATCCGCCTATCTGCACCATGCGATGATGGCCGCCTACGAGGGCCTTTTGTCAGCGGAGAGCTTCCCGCTCTATGTCATTTTTTTGGAAATAGACCCTGCGCGGATCGATGTGAACGTCCACCCGACGAAGCAGGAGATCAAGTTCGACGACGAGCGGTTGGTCTATAATTATTTGAAGGTCGCCGTCCGCCACGCGCTCGGGACCCATGCCGTCGTGCCGATGCTCGATTTTGACCAAGAGGTCGCTTTTTCGCGCGTTGCGGCCTCCGCGCCCGGTTCGTTTGTTGGGCAAAATGAAAATATGACCGTTGAAGATTTTATCAACCCGAACCGTGGCCGACAATCTTCCGGCTATTCACCCGATTCGGGAAATCAGGGCAATTACAACCCGGCGAACAAAACCGAGCGCGGCAACCTCGAAAATTGGCAAAAACTGTACGACGGCCTCGATCTTTACGACCGAAAAACCGACGATGGCGAGGACATTACCGATGTCGAAACGCTCCTCGCGAGCCGCCCGTCGGAAGATTTTTCGCGCCCTATCCGCGCGATGGGCGACGGCCTGATCGAGTCGGTGATCATCCAGAGCCGCTTCGAGGCCGAGCCGCCGCCGACGCTCGACGACGAAACGGGCAGCTTCTCGAAAGCCTCGAAAATCCCGACCCAGATCCACGGTCAGTTCATCATCAGCCAACTGAAATCCGGCTTTTTGCTTATCGACCAACAGGCGGCGAGCGAACGGATCTTGTTTGAAAAATACCTTCTCGCACTCGAAGGCCAGGCCGTCGGGACGCAACAGGCCCTTTTCCCGAAGACCCTCAACTTTTCGGTTTCCGACAGCCGGTTGCTGCGCGATATTTTGCCCGAGATCAACCAATTGGGCTTCGATATCGAAGAATTTGGGAAAGAGGCGTTCATCGTCCGGGGCGTTCCGGCCGACCTCGCGGGTGGGCAGGACGAGCAAATTTTGATCGATAAACTGCTCGGCCAGTTCAAGGAAAACCATGCTTTGAACCTCGGTTCGCACGAAAATATCGCCCGTTCGATGGCCCGTTCCGCCGCCGTCAAGCGCGGCCAAACCCTCTCCGTGGCCGATATGCAACAGTTGATCGACCAACTTTTTGCTTGCGATGCGCCGTTCAGCAGCCCCGCCGGGAGGCCGACTTTTATCGCCTACGAATTGGAGGAAATCAAAAAACGGTTTGCCGAGGGGGCAATGTCGTTTACTTAAGGAAATATGGGTTGAAAAAAGCACCAATCACAAACTCAACCACGATGTCACCCTGTAAGGGTCTGCCCAAGTTTTGCAGGAATTTTGAGCAATTGCACGCAAGTTTCGTGCGATTTATTGAAAATTCGAGCCTGAATCTGGGCAGACCC
>JANOQP010000464.1:0-4157 GCA_031414895.1 Saprospirales bacterium | reverse complement strand
TTTTTGGCAGTTGTTGGCATCCCCGCCAACAACCTGTTAATCTGTCAAATTCCCCCTCAGCCGCTTCCCATTCTTATCTTTGTAATCCTTGATATGCTCCCTTTCAATCCGCTTCGCCTCCTTTCTACCGGGAATATCTTTTATTAAAATCCTCGTAAAAAACCGCGCCCAATCACTCAACAAGTTCGCAAACCGCAACTGCACCCGCATCCTTTTCGACATCCCGTCCTTTTTGCTAATTGGCTCGCAACTGATTCCGTACTTAAAAGTATCGTCGTCAATTTTGTCCACTATTTCATAAAGGTGGTGCCGTTCCTCGCTGTCGTTTCTGTTTTTATGTGCCATCGGTTCAAGTCGCTTGCCAGCCAGCTTCATTGCTGCGTGTCTCAACTTGAAACGTCGGCATATAATTGAACGGGATGCCCATTTTCAACTCAAAAGCATCATCCGCTAAATAGAGCAACGGCTCAAAAACAATATCGTCTGGCATTTGCGAAGGGTCGTTCAGCACCTTTTCAAAGTATTCTATCCCTTCTGCAATCACCGCGCAACGAGCGTACAAAAAATCGTCCGCAGAAATGAAGTTTTCATGTTCATTGGCTGCGTATTGGTTTGCGTGCGCCCGCGTGTCGAGGTGGTACAGTTTTGCGGACAGCTTGTCGGCAAAAAGGTAGATGCTGGAAACCGGCATTTTGGCGAGCATCCTCGCCGCTGGGCCGATTTTGTTCTCCGAACCTTTTTTTGACCAGTCGATTTTTTCAATAACCCGCCAAAAATCGTCCTCCGAAAAAAGGTCATCCGCCGGGGTTTTGTCCTGAAAACGGATTTCCACTTCGGTCGTTTTGCCAAATTTTTGTTTCAAATCGTTGATGAACTGTCCGGTCAGGTCGTTCAAATTGACATTGAGTACTGTTGTCATTTCAACTTGTTTTTGAAACATAAATAGCTAATTATTACCCCATCTGCGCCTCGTCCCTATTCTTAATCTTCGCTGTGTACTGCACGTTTGAGGCCGTGTTCACCTCCTCGATGACGATGAAGTTCAACGGGAGCTTCTGCTTTTTTGAAATTTCGGATTCCGGGTTGTTCGTGTTCCCGAAGGTGATGGCACCCGTCGGGCAAGCCGATTGGCAGGCAGTTTTGATGTCGTTGTCGCCGATGGCGCGCATTTCGCGCTTCGCGGTGAGCTTCCCTTCCTGGATCCGTTGGACGCAGAACGAGCATTTTTCGATGACCCCGCGCGTCCGGACGGTCACGTCCGGGTTCAGGACCATGCGGGTAAGGTTATCGGCATAGAACGGAAGCTCTTTGTCGCCAAACATTTCGTACTCGTTCGCGGGCCAAACGTCCGCCGTCGTGTAGTCGAGCCAGTTGAAGCGGCGCACTTTGTACGGGCAGTTGTTTGCGCAATAGCGCGTCCCGATGCAGCGGTTATAGGTCATTTGGTTGATGCCTTCCGACGAGTGGTTCGTCGCGGCGACCGGGCAGACATTCTCGCAGGGCGCGTTGTTGCAATGTTGGCACATCATCGGCTGATAGACCGTTGATGGGTTCTCGATATCGCCATAAAAATAGCGGTCGATGCGCAGCCACGACATCTCGTGATGGCGGTGGACCTCATGTTTCCCGACGACCGGGACGTTGTTTTCGCTCATGCAAGCGACCGTGCAGGCCCCGCAGCCGACGCACGAATTGAGGTCAACGTGCATCCCCCAATGGAGGCCCGCCGAAAATTTATCCTCATGCCCACCATAAATGGTCTGGTCGTTGAGGTGCTGGTATTCTTTGCGTTTTTCGTGCAGTTCCTCGGTGAACTTGCCGAGTTCGGACAAATTCGCCTGAAAAATCACCGAACGGTCGGTCAAACTGCCCTGAAAACCTTTGTAGCCCAGCGTCTTTTCGTCAGCGTTGATAATGGCGTTTTCCTCTTTGCCCATCGCTTTCACCCCCATCGTGTGGTGGTATTGGACGCAGGCAAAATCCTTATCGACCCCCGTTTTTCCCGACACTTCGGCTGCGCCAAAATATTGGGTCATGCCGTTTTTCACCGAAAGCAATGGGTTGACGTTCGTGCCGAAACCGCTGCCCGCGCCGCCTTTTTCGCGGCCATAACCGAGCGCGATGGCAACGGTGCCCTCCATTTGACCGAAGGTGCGGAACACGGCGCAGGTCACCTCTTTTCCATTGACCGTCAACTTGACCGTATCGCCGTCTTCAAGGTTTTTCCAGCCGTTGATTTTGTTGATGCCGTCAAAACCGACCGGGATGGAAAGCGTATTTCCCCACGAAACGCGGGTCACCGGGTCGGGCATTTCCATCAGCCACGGGTTGCGGGCGAATTGGCCGTTGCCCGCATGGACGGTTTCAAAAAAGGAGATTTCGACCTCCGAATTGCCCGGCTGCGTGAGTTGCGCCGCCGAAACGGTGGCGTCGCCGAGGACAATCGCCGGGCCGGAACCGCCCGCCTCGAACACGCCGTTGTGCAGCGACATATCCCAAAACGCCTGAAAGGTTTTGTACTCCGTCTGTTTCCCAAAAAGGTTGGACTGCCAAAAGGCTTTGACGTACTCGTAATAAGGCTGGTCGCCCGAAAGCGTCGCATCATCGGCCCAACGGAGCAGGCTTTCTTCCGCCTGACGGGTTTTAAATAGAGGCGCGATGGTCGGCTGAATCAAAGAATAATGCCCCGAAACCGGCTCGGCATCGCCCCAGCTTTCCAAAAGATGGTTGGTCGGCGCGGCATATTCGCAGAGCGCGGTCGTCTCGTCCATCGTCGGGTTGAAACTGATGCGCGTTTTTACTTTTGAAAAAGCGGCCTTGAAATCCTCCGAGTTCGGAAATTCATAAGCAGGGTTCGCGCCCCAGACAATGACCGTCCCAATCTTGCCGGAAGACATATCGCCCAACAGACTTTGCAATTCGGATTCGTCGCCCTTGCGGGTCAAATTGGCCGCGGAATAGTCAATCGTCTGATTGCCATTGCCGAGTATCGTGTTGATTTTGCTGACCAAAATCTGTTCCGCGACATTGTTCGAGCCGCTCACGACGAGCGATTTGCCGGGTGCTTTTGAAAGTTCGGCGGCCACTTTTTTGATGGCGGCAGCAGCTTTGTCGTTGAGTTTTGGTGCGCCCGCGAGGTCGCCGCCGAGTGCAACAAAGAGGGCCGCGATGGCCGCGCCCTGTTCCGAAGGTTTCACCAAAATGCGGTGGTCGGCGTTCGAGCCGGTCAATGTCATGCCCGATTCCACTTGATAATGGCGCGACATTTTCGCGCCTTTGATGGATTCGATGCGGCGGCCAGCGGCATATTGACGGGCAAATTCGACCGGCGAGACCCAAGTCCCGAGGAAATCCGCGCCGAAGCTGACAATCACATCGGCCTTGTCAAAACGGTAGCCGGGGATAAATTTTGAACCAAAAAGCGCCTTGTTCGCATTCAAAAGCCCGCTGTACGAAACCGGGTCAATCGAAACGTGCTTCACCGTCGAGGTCGCCGTGGAGTAACGCGCCTTAAATTGATTGACCGCAGCAAGCGCGGACGGGCTGCAAATCGAGCCCGTAATCAGGAGCGTGTCGCCCTGCCCAATTTTGGATTTCACCTCGCGGTCGAGCGCGTTCCACTCCATTTCGGTCAATTTGCCATCGGCAACCTTGACCGCCGAACGGAGGCGTTTGTTGTCGTAAAGGCTCAAAACGATGGCCTGCGCCCGTGCGCTCGTGCCGCCTTTCGTGACCGAGGAAAGCGTGTTGCCCTCGATTTTGATCGGGCGGCCTTCGCGGGTTTTCACCAAAATGGACGCATAATCGCCACCCTCGACATAGCTCGACGCGAAATAGTTTGCCACGCCCGGCACGATTTCGTCCGGTTTGGTCACGAACGGGATTGCTTTTTTGATGGGGATTTCGCAGCCCGCAGCGATGGTCGCTGCGCCGAGGCCGAAGCCCATGATTTTCAAAAAATCGCGGCGGTTGGGCGCGAACCCGGCCTCGTCGCTCAATGCGAGCGTCTGGGCCAAATTGTCGTGCTGAAACTCCTGTTGGCCGTCGTTGGAGTTGTCGTCCAATCCAATCCAAATGTCGTTTTGATGCTCTTTCATATTTTGAAAATCAGCTTTTTTTATGCTGAAAATTAAAGGCTACTTTATGGTCGGTTGAAA
>JANOQP010000463.1:0-3618 GCA_031414895.1 Saprospirales bacterium | reverse complement strand
TCGAGACCGCCCGCACCCTCGACGATTGCCCGGAACTGGCTGCCCGAAAGGTCTGCCGAGAGGTCCCGCGCAACGAACGTTTTGTCGGTCTCGCCGGGCAAATTGGTGAAATTCTTCCCGCCGTCGCGGCTGACCTGCCAGCGGTATTTTTCGCGGCCCGTCCCGTTTTTGACCAAAACCCCGAAAGATGCCGAGCCGTGTTCGCAGACCGTTTTTTCGGCGGGTGAAACGCTCACGAGCGGCGCGTTTTCCACAAAAATGGAGACCGGCTGGCTCACCATTTTATCGCAAATGCCGCCGCCGCGGACGACGACGCGGAACAGGTTGCCGTTGAAATCGTTGGTGATCTTTTTGAGCCAGAGCATTTGGTTTTGCTCGCCCGAAAGGTCCTCGAAAACGCCCGTCGCATACCTCGCCCGCTGCCATTGAAAGCTAAATTTGGCGTTATCGCCCCCGTCCGACTCGATTTTTGACTCAAAAACAATATTGCCGCCCGCGACGGTCGTCTCGTTTTTTGGTGAAACCGTGAGCCGTGTCGCGCCCTCACTGATGAGGTTGGCGACAGCGGATTCGGTGCTTTTGCAGCCCTTCGCGGCGACCTGCGCCTTTATTTTCAGCTTCGGGAAAATCGCAAAAACCGCTGCCGGGATGCTGAACGAGGCCGCAGTCCCGCTCGGGGCAGCTGTGAAATCCTGCCCGCCGTCGGTGCTGACGAGCCATTGAAATTCGAGCGGCGCATCGCTGCCCGAACGCGCATCGACCGTGAAAACAGCCGCTTGCACGCCGGGGCAGATCGTCTGGTCCATCGGCTGGCGGGTGATGAGGATGCCCGTGTTTTGAGCAGTGTTTTTTTCCAAAAAAAGGAGGGAAAGGGCGGCAAAACTGGCCGCGCGGAGGAGGTGTAAATTCATGTAACCGGAGTAAAAATGAGTTGACAAATAATTGTCATTTGTGGGGGCAAATTTGCGGCCAATCTTTTGAAAAAAAAGCAAAAGTTCAAATCGGCGAACCTTGCTAATTTTGCCCCCGATTTCATCCTTTATCAATAAAACGCCCATGAATTTCAAGACCCACCTTTTGCTGGCCGCAATTTTTGCCCCGTTTTTTCCCATAAAAGCGCAGTCGAACCTCATCGCGGTCACGGTGCATTTTGAGACAAAAATAGGCAACGCGGTTTTTGGCCCGGACGAAATGGCGGGCATCGCGGCCAATTTTTCGGACTCGGTCGCCTCCATTTCGGGAACGGAAATCGTGCTGATGCTGCCAGCCGGGGGCGATTTTTCCATCAAACCCTATTTGAACGAGAACGTGAAAAATGGCATCACGACCTTTGATATTGTCGAAACAAGGAAGCATATTCTCGGAATAACGCTATTCTCATCACCTTTCCAGCTCTTTGCAGCAGACGTGACGCACGACGACACCGTGACCACTTATGATCTGGTCGGGATGTCGAAAGTGAGTATTGGGGTGGACACGCTTTTTCCCTTCAACACAAGCTGGCGGTTCCTTGCCGCCGATTTTGTTTTTGATTCCATCAAAAACCCGCTCAAACAAGGCTGCCCGGAGGCCATCGAAATCGCCAATTTGCAGGCGCCGACGACGGTCAATTTCATCGCCGTCAAAATTGGGGACGTTCAATTGGCGGCTTCCACGGACACGGACGGCCCGGTTTTTCGCGACAAATTGGAAAAGCTGAACCTCCAGTTTTGGCCCAGCCCAGCGACGGGCTTGGTCAATTTTCAGTTCAAATTGCTGGCCTCGGAAAATGTCCGGCTCGAAGTTTTTGACGAAAAGGGAAAACGGGTGCTGACCGAAAACCGCTTTTTCGGGGCTGGCCCGACCGTTTGGCCAGTCGATTTTTCGCGGCTCGCAAATGGGGCCTATTTTGCCTGCATTTCGACGGCGGGCAAACGGGCGGTCGCGAAAGTGGTGAAGGGTTGAGATTGGTATTCGCCTCAAATTCACCTGTTTTTGGCCTTGCCTGAAATCAAACATGAATAACAAAGAAACGGCCGGGCGGCGGAGACGGTGAGCTTGCCGCCCTCGATTTCGACGCTGGTTTTTTGACCCAAATTTTTATGAAAAAGGGCGATTTGTCTGATCGCCATCGGCTTTTTGGGTCGCAAAGACAAATTGGTGAACGAAATGACCGTGCCAATCCCGGTTTTGCCGGTGCTCTATCAACAGGGAAAATTTTACCTTCCCCCCGAATCAGGACCCTTCATGAAAACAAACCCTGCCGCGGTTGCGATGCTCTTGTTGATTTCCTCCCTGCGAATTGTGGCCCAACAGCCCCGCGTCGAACCGCTCACCATCGCCGACGGCCTTTCGCAGGGCATGATCTACGACATCGAACAGACCGCCGACGGCTTCCTCTGGTTTGCCACGAAGGACGGGCTCAACCGCTACGACGGCTACCGTTTCGAGGTGTTCACCAACGACCCGTTCGACCCGTTTTCGATTGCGGGCAACGACATTTCGAGCATGTTCGAGGACAGCCGGGGCAACCTCTGGCTCTCTATTTTTGGGAAAGGGGTCGATGTTTTGGAGAAAAAATCGGGCAAGTTCCTGCACCTCGCCGCTGCCCAGCTGAAACTGGGGATTGCCTACCCGCCCATCGTGGTGGAATCCCCGGACGGCACCATTTGGCTCGCTTCGACGAACAACCTGTACCGTTTCCGATGGAACCGTCCCGAAAAAATGGAGGCGAAAAACCCCGACCTACTCTCCTCGGCGACCATTGAGCACATCAAAAAACTGGGCGAACCGGGCGGCATTCCCAGCCCTTTTATGGTCGCAAACCCGGACGGTTCGCTCCTCATTTCCATAAATAATGAGGGAATTTACCGTTTCACGCCCCGCGACGGGCAGTTGGCCATGCGATTTCCCGCGCCAAACCAATCATTGACCCTTTGGGAAAGCATCCCCGGAAGGGTCTGGACCGTTTCCGGCGGCAAGGTTTTTTTGATGGAAAACGAAGGCAGCCCCCGTGAAATCCAGCTTGGGAAAACCACGCCCGGATTTGACATCACCCGAATATTTGACGACAAAAGGGGCAACCTAATTTGGGTGGAAAGCTCCGTCCCGCTGGGCAGCAAACTGCATTCGGCCACGGAGGAGGCATTGGTCCGCACGGGCTCGGTGACGCAACCCGAATTGATTTTTCAGTCCGAACTTTTTTCCCCGTGGTCGGAGGCCGACCGTTCGGGCAACCTCTGGGTAGGCACGAGCGGCTACGGGCTTCGGAAAATGAACCTGTCCAGCCTGCCCTTCCAGCACCTTTTGCCGGGGAAGAGCATCCGGCAGATTTTATTGGACGACAAAATCTATGTGCCTTTCGATTATGGCGGCTTTTACGGGATCGACAAGGTCTCCAGCGCACTCGATCTGCACAAAGGCTTCCTGCAAGACCTCATCTTGCTCTCCCTTTGCCGGACAAAAAGCGGCGAAACCTGGTTCGCAGGGTCTGTTTTCGGCGAACCAAACCACCGTTTGGGGCGAAAAAACAGTCCGCGAGCTTCGTGGAAGCCCATTCCGGCAACAACCATTTTTTGCCCGCTCCTTGAGGATTCGCGCTGGAGACTGTGGACTGGGCTGGCGAGAGGCAGCCTTTTG
>JANOQP010000462.1:0-3936 GCA_031414895.1 Saprospirales bacterium | reverse complement strand
CCGCCGGCCGTCACCGGGTGGGAGTCGCAGGACGCGATGATGACGCTCATCAAGATTTCGCGGCACACCGGCAACAAGAAGTACTTGGAGCCGATCCCGCGGGCGATCGCGTACTTCAAGAAGTCGCTGCTGCCGGACGGTCGCGTGGCGCGGTACTACGAGTTCGGCACCAACAAGCCGCTGTACATGGACGCGAAGTATCAACTGACGCACGACGACGGCGCGGCCCCGACCCACTACGGGTGGAAGCAGCCGGCCCGCTTCGACAGGATCGAGAAGGCGCTGCGCGGCGAGAAGAGTGCGCCCCCGGTGCCGAGCGCCGCGAGTGTGCGGAAGATCATCGCCGAACTGGACTCGGAGGGGCGGTGGGTGAGCGAGTACGCGGGCGAACGGTTGGTGGGCCAGCCGAAGTTCGCGGCCGGATTCCGGTACGTGTCCAGCGACGTGTTCAGCCGCAACGTAATCTCGCCCGAAATACCGTTGCCCACGCCCTCTTCGGGGATAAACGGGATGCGGAACTTCGACTTCAAAAACTGGTCGCGACCGTCGATCACGAACACATTTAGGCTGTCCGTATCGCCCAAATCGCCGTCGCCATCGGTAAAAGTGATGGTCACATGGGTCGTGTCGGAGGTGCCGGTGCCTTGCCGCAGCACCGACCGTGTCATGTTCTTGAACGCGATGACCGGCTCTTTTGGGTAATCGGGCGGCTGTATGCAATGGCCGAGGGCCAATAAAAAAAGGGCAAAACCCATCGTCTGGAAAAACTGTTTCTTCATTTTCACGACCTATTTTGTGGCAAAAGTAAAAAGGCAAAAGCCAAAAGTGCAGGCCCGGACACTTTTGCCTTTTGCCTTTTTACTTTTGCCTTCGATGAAGAACGCCCAAACCCGCGCCGGATTGTTGAAAAAAATTGCCCAAACCAGCCCGTCCGATTTTGTGGAAACTGCGCTGGAACTGTTCCGTTTTCAAGCCACGCGAAACCAGCTTTTTAAAAATTGGCTGAAACTTTTGCGTTGCAATCCGCTGGAAATCAACGATTTAAATCAAATCCCGTTCCTGCCAATCTCTTTTTTCAAAAGCCACGAGATCAAAACGGGCCGCTGGAAACCCGCCCGATATTTTGAATCGAGCGGCACAACTGGGCAGGTGCCAAGCCGCCATGCCGTCCGGGATTTCGATTTTTATTTGAAAAACACGGAGCGCGGTTTTGCCCCTCTTTTCGGGAAAATCGACGACTGGGCCTTGCTTGCGCTCTTGCCCGGTTATCTCGAAAGGCAAAATTCGTCGCTTGTCGCAATGGCCGATCATTTCATAAAATTAACAGGAAAAACAGCGTCGGGCTTTTACCTCCATGACCTCGAAAAATTGGCCGCGACCATTGAAAAATCAAAAAACAGTGCTCAAAAAACCATGCTCCTCGGCGTGAGTTTTGCCCTCCTCGACCTCGCTGAAAAATTTGCCGGACGGCTCGATTTGTCGAACATCCATGTCGTCGAAACGGGCGGAATGAAGGGCCGCCGCCGCGAAATTACCCGTGCCGAGCTGCACGAAATACTCCGCAACTCGTTGAATATCAACCATATACATTCCGAATATGGCATGACCGAACTTTTTTCGCAGGCATGGTCGGTCGATGCCGCTCCGTTCGCGCCCGCGCCGACGATGCGCGTTTTTGTAAAGGAAATCAACGACCCGTTTGCCCCCCAACCGCCCGGCCGGAGCGGCCAGATTTGCGTTATCGACCTCGCCAATTTCGACACCTGCGCCTTCATCGCGACCGAGGACGTTGGCCGCGTTTTCGGGAACGGCCATTTTGAGGTGCTTGGCCGAATGGACGTTGCGGAGCTGCGCGGCTGCAATTTAATGGTCGAATGAAGGCAAAAGTAAAAAGGCAAAAGGCAAAAGTGGGCGGCAAAAGGCCCAACTTTGCCACCAGTTTTGAGCTTTTGGTTGCCCACTTTTGCCTTTTGCCTTTTCACTTTTGCCATAAAAATGAAGATCCTGCTTTTCGACAATTACGATTCGTTCACCTACAACCTCGTCCATTGCCTCCGACAGGTCGCGCCGGGCGCAGAAATCGAGGTGCACCGGAACGACAAGATCGGCCTCGCCGAAATCGAGCGGTTTGACAAAATTGTACTTTCGCCCGGCCCCGGTTTGCCGTCGGAAGCGGGCATTTTGCACGAAGTGGTCCGCCATTTTGCGGGCAAAAAACCGATTTTGGGCGTTTGCCTCGGCCAACAGGCGATTGGCGAGGTGTTCGGCGGCAAATTGAGACAGCTTGAATCGGTCTTCCACGGCATTGCAACACCAATTGAAATTGTTTGCAACGACTTGATTTTCAACGGTTTATCGCAAAAAAAGGAACTGAAAGTGGGTCGATATCATTCATGGGTCGTGGATGCGGCGGGCTTTCCGGACGATGTTTTGGAGGTCACCGCCCGCGATGCCGATGGCAATATCATGGCCCTGCGCCACCGAAAACTGGACGTTCGCGGCGTGCAATTTCACCCCGAAAGTGTCCTCACGCCCGACGGTCTGACGATGTTGAAAAACTGGGCCAAAAACTGACCCATGAAAAAAATCCTTTCCCAACTATTTGATTATCAACCACTTACCGCTTCCGCTGCTGCTGAAATGATGCACCGGATCGCGGCGGGCGAGTTCAACCAAAGTCAAATTGCGGCATTCCTAACGGTCTTCATGATGCGCCCGGTGACGGTCGAGGAGATGACCGGTTTTCGCGCCGCGCTGCTCGAAAGGTGCATCGACGTGCAGCTCGATGGGCCGCGGATGGATGTTTGTGGGACGGGCGGCGACGGCAAGAACACGTTCAATATTTCGACCATTACCGCGCTCGTTTTGGCCAGTTTGGGCGTGAAAATTGCGAAGCACGGCAATTACGGCGTGTCCTCGGTGAGCGGTTCGAGCACGGTTTTGGAGCAATTTGGGTTTGTTTTTTCCGAAAAACCGGACGAGATCAGGCGCAGTTTCGACCGGTTCGGCATCGCATTTATGCACGCGCCGCTCTTTCACCCGGCCCTCAAAACCGTCGGCCCGATCCGCCGCGAACTGGGCGTCCGCACTTTTTTCAACATGCTCGGCCCGCTCGTCAACCCGGCCCGCCCGACGCACCAATTGACGGGCGTTTATGACCTCGAACTTTTGCGCCGCTATCATTATTTGCTGCAACCGACGGGGACAAAATACCGCGTCCTGCACACCCTCGACGGCTACGACGAAGTGACCCTGACCGACTCCGTGAAAATCTGCGAACCCGACCGCGAACTGCTTTTGTCGCCCACCGATTTTGGGCATAATCCGTTGAAAGTGAGCGATTTATATGGCGGAGAAACGCCCGCCGAGGCCGCCAAGATTTTTGAAATAATCCTAAAAGGGCAGGGGAGCGAGGCGCAAAATGCGGTCGTTTCGGCCAATGTTGCGCTCGGTTTGTCGCTCTATTTTCCCGAAAAAACACTGGCCGGATCGCAGGCCGGGGCACTCGAAAAACTGCGCTCCGGCGAGGTTTTTGAGCTTTTTAAAAAGGTGGCCGAGTTTTCAAAAGGCCACTAAAAAAACGTTTTCATGTCCAATATTTTAGAAAAAATCATCGCCAACAAGCGCACCGAGGTCGCACGGCGAAAGGAACTTTACCCGACAAAACTCCTCGAAACAACCATTTGGTTTGCCTCGCCGACCGTTTCGCTGCGCAAATACCTTACGCGCCCCGACCGAGCGGGCATCATCGCCGAGATAAAACGCCAATCGCCGTCGCGCGGCATGATCAACAAACATATTTCGGTCGAGCAACTTTCCATCGGCTATATGATGGCCGGGGAGTGTGCGCTGTACATTTTGACCGACAAAACCTTTTTCGGCGGCTCGATCGAGGACTTGACGACGGCGAGGAAATTCTATTATTGCCCCATTTTG
>JANOQP010000461.1:0-1943 GCA_031414895.1 Saprospirales bacterium | reverse complement strand
TGCTTTCCGAAAAGGACCGCGCGATGCTCGAAAAATCCATGCAACAAAAAGCCACCGGGCAGGGCATCCCGCACCTCGAAGTTCGAAGGGACATTGACCAAATCTTGCGAAAAGCGGCCTCATGAACATCATTTGGACACCCCTCGCCAAAGAAACCTACGCCCAGTTGCTCCGGCATTTGACCGAAAACTACCCGCTCGATTTGGCGCTCGAACTGGATGAAAAGGTCGAGGTTTTGATTGACCGACTCACCCGTTTCCGCTTTTTCTGTCCGCCGAGCGAGACCAGGCCACCCTTGCGCCGCTGTGTCATTTCCCGTTTTACATCGATGGTTTATCAGGTCGAGGGCGACGGGATTTGGATTTATGGCTTTTTCGACAACCGCATGGGCCAGCCGCAATTTTTTTAGCCCACCCGCTCGTCCCGCTCAATCTGCCCATCCTTCAAGTGCAAAACCCGGCTTCCAAACCGCGCGTTCGCCTCCGAATGCGTCACTTGGATGATGGTCACGCCATCCTCGCGGTTGAGTTTTTGGAAAATTTCCATGATTTCCTGGGCCTGTTTTGACTGCAAATTGCCGGTCGGTTCGTCGGCCAAAATGAGCTTTGGGCTGCCCGCCAACGCCCGCGCGATGCCGACGAGTTGTTGCTGCCCGCCGCTCAATTGGTTGGGAAAAAGGTCTTTTTTCGCCACGATATTGAACCGGTCGAGGAGGTCGGCGATGCGGGCCTTTCGTTCGCCGGAGGGCATTTTTTTGTACAAAAGCGGCGTCTCGATATTTTCATAGACCGTGAGGTCGTCGATAAGGTGGTAGGCCTGAAAAACAAAGCCGATATATTGTTGATAAAGCTCCGTCCGCCGCCGCTCGTTGAACTTGTGGACGGGCTCGCCAAGGAAGAAATACTCGCCCGCCGTCGGTTCGTCGAGCATGCCCAAAAGGTGCATCAACGTGCTTTTGCCGGAGCCGCTCGGCCCCATGATGGAGACAAATTCACCCTCGTTTATAACCGCGCTCACATGACGGAGGACGTAGGTTTTGACCGCCCCGGTCGGGTAAAAACGCTCGATGTTTTTCAGTTCAATCATTGTTTTTTGTACTTTTGTAGAAAATTATTCAAGATGACCGCCACCAATGTTCGCGCTTTTGATGAAATCGTGGATTTTTTCGCAACAAAAGCACCAGACGATTTGATTGCCTTTCGCCCGTCCCAGGCTTCCAGCGACCGTGTCGAGTGGTTGATTGAGAAGGAAAAAAACGACGGTTTGACCCAAACCGAAAAAACAGAACTTGACTATTATATGATGCTCGAACATATCATGCGGCTTGCAAAGGCAAAAGCCCGTGCCAACCAACCACAGACGTTGCAATGAGCGTCTCCCCCGCAACCCGAAAGTTTGTTTTTCAGCGCGCTTTTTATATCTGCGAGTATTGCCTACTACATGAATCGGACAGCTATTTCCCGCTTCAAGTCGAGCATATCATTTCCCAAAAGCACAAAGGGTCGGACGAAATCGTCAATCTTGCCTGCGCCTGTTCCATTTGCAACCGTGCAAAAGGCTCGGATTTGTCCACGGTGCTTCATCCAAATTTAGAGGTCGTCCGGCTTTTTCGACCCAGAAATGACCGCTGGCTCGACCATTTTGAAATCTCGGGAAACCTTTTTTTGCCAAAAACCAATATTGGTCAGGCAACGGTTCAAATTCTGGAACTGAACGCACCGGAAAAAATCGAGGAACGAGCTGTTTTGATTAAAAAAGGCCGGTTCCCACATCCCAATGTTTTTCTTTTGTGGGGCAGTCAATGAGTTTCAGGCACGCGGCATAAACCAGTTTTTTAGGATAAAAAGGGCGAGGAGGATGAGTTTTGAAAGCATGGCGTTTTTGATTTTTAAAAATAAAAATTCATCGAATCGGGCGGTTTTCTTTTGCGGAGCGGTTTAAAT
>JANOQP010000460.1:0-5459 GCA_031414895.1 Saprospirales bacterium | reverse complement strand
GGTTTTATTGGCGAAAGCCGGGTCAAAATTCTTCAACATCATCAAGACCGCCAAGAACGTATTGTAAATTTGGTTCATTGGTAGCTGCAAGATCGCCTCCTGCGTGTAACAGGCGCAAGTGAGCATGAAAATCCAGCAAAGGATGGCGCAATAGACCGATTTTATCCACGGGTCCTCGACGCGGATGTAAAAATAGATGCCCGTCCGCAGCACGATGAAATGAAAAAGGCAGTACAAGATCAGCCCGATCCAGCCCAGCTCGACGGCCATGCGGACGTACGACGAATCGTGCGGGAACTTCGCGAGCATCGAATCCGGGTTGAAACGCCGCCCCCATTCGCCGCACGAGCCGAGGCCGCCGCCGAGCGGGTGCGCCTGGATCCAGGGCTGGATGAACTTTTGGTTCTTCAAACGGGTCTGCATCGACTCGTCGTCCTTCGGTTTGAAGGCAGATTGGATGCGATAGATCGTGCCGCTGCCCGTCGATTTCAGGATCAGGCCCGCGCCGAGCATCGTGAAAATGGCCAGCCCGATCAGCGTTTTTTTGCTCAAAGTCAGCCCCGCGTAAAAGAAAACGCCGAGCGGCACCAGCACATAGGCCGTCCGCGTCCCGGTGAAAGCCATGGCCCAAAGCGCGAGCGAACCGAGGATGCCGAGGCCGACTTTTTGCCAAATCTTGGCCGGGCTGTGTATGACCAAAATGAAACAGAAAACCCCGAAACAGGCCATGAAAATCCCGAAAGTTGTCGGGTCGAACATGAACGATGGGATGCGCAACCGGCCCCAATTGTAGTAAAGCTCGAACCGCTCCTTCGACTCGTAGATCCACGATTTTTCGCGTTCGGAGAGGCCGAAAAACTGCTGTTTCAACCCATAAACCGCTGATAATGAACCCATTAGGCCAATCCATTTGAGGATGCCCCAGATTTTTTTCTTTGAATCAAAAGCGAACGCGGCGATATAATAAATGAGCAATTGGATGGCCACTGTCCGCACCGTGAACAGCCACGCCATGCGCGATTCCGCCCCCGGGTTGAGCACTTGGAGGATATTGTAATAGAGCCAAACGAGGATCACCGTCGAGATCGGGCCTTTGAAAAACCGCCAGTCGCGGTCTTTGATTTGCCGCAAAAGGATGGCCGCGATGCAGATAAAAATGAGCAGATCGAGCAGTGTCCCGATGGGCGCGGACGTGAATTTTGCCGCGAAGGGCACCATCAGCGCGATCGTCAAGATCATGCCGAGGCCGAGCGTCAGGTCGAACAGGCACAACAAGATCAGCGGGATGCCGACCAGTCCCAAAAAAAGCAAGGCCGACAGTTTCAGTTCCAGCCCGCTCATCACATAGCTCAACGGCAGCGCGAGCATCAACAGGAGCACCACGCCGAGCGGGTTTTGCAGCTTTTGCGCCCAAATCTGTTGCCGCGCCCAGTTGCGGGAACGGGTCAGCCAGTTGGTCTTTTCCAGAAAATTTGCCCCGTCGCGGAGCGGGTTGTGCGACATAACTTATTGATAATCAATCAGTTGATTGATGATGTTCGTGAGGGTCTGCGACCCGATACGCGCTGTTGGCAGGTCTTTGACCTGCATTAAAATCACCGCAGGTCAAAGACCTGAAAACAGAACGTGTCGGGTTGCAGACCCTAACGAGCGATGGATTCAAAAAAACAGGACCTTCAAAAAAATGATGAGCAAAAACAGCCCGACGGCCCCGACCATCAGGTTTTCGATGAATTTTTCGAGCGGTTTGAGTTCTTTTTCGTGTTTCATGCGGGCAGTTTTTTGGGTGCATATTTTTCGACGATCTCCCAAAGTTGGGCAACGCGGGCGGCCCAGGTGTTCGAGTTTGCGACCGCCGTACGGGCTGAAATTTTGCCCAAATCATTCTCAAAAATGGCTTTTTCGACCAAATTGGTGAATATTTCATGGCTTTCGCCCAAATAGATCACCTCGCCAAACGACCGGATATCGTCCGAAAAACTGGTCGAGACCACGGGTTTTCCAGCCGCGAGGTACTCGTTTATTTTTAACGGGTAAATGCTCGCCGTCAGCGTATTTTTCAAAAAAGGGATCAAAACCACGTCCATGTGCTGCACATATTGGGGCAGGTCGTCGAGGCGGCGCGATCCGGCAAAAACGACGTTCGGCATTTTGTCGAGGCCGATTTGGGCGGGCTCCGGGCTGTTGATCGGGCCAACCAAAAGGAGTGTTTTTTCGGGGTGCGCCTCGGCGGTTTTTTTCAGGAGCGGGTAGTCGATGCGCAGTTCGTCGAGGTTGCCGACGAAGCCGATGACCTTGCCGGGACGGTTTTCGAGTTCCGGCGGGCGGTCGTATTTTTTTTCCAAGACCTGCCGAAAAACGGCGACATCGGCGGCGTTGAAATAGGTTTCGAGTCGGTCGGTGAGCGGTTTTTTGAGCCGAAAAAGGTTGGTCGAGGTCACGAAGGTCACGTCCGCTTGGCGGATCCAGTCGTCTTCAAGTTCGGCGGCGTGCTTTGCGGAATACGGGTTTTCGCGGATATCGTCGATGCAATGGTAAATATTGAGCCGCGCCCCGAACGATTTGGGCAGCACCCCGGCATAATACGGGTCGTAACAATTGATGAAAATAAAATCCTCCACGGCGGACGGCGGACGGCGGACGGTGGACGGCGGGCGGTCTTTCAAAACCTTGCGGATTGAGCGGAGGACGATGCGGTTGTTTATTTTTTGAAAAAAATCAAAAATTGCCCCCTTCGGCAGCATCCCGATGGGCAGGGTCGCGGGCGGTTGGGCAGCGGTGAAATTTTTCGGGATGCTCGCGACAGACTCATAATTCGTCTGGCCGAGGAGCATTTTCCAGAGCCTTTTTTTCAAGATCGGGTCGCGCCTTTCCGTCCAGCAATCCTTCAAAGTATACGGATGGTTGACGTAAAAAACGCGGTGGTTTATGGACAATTCCTTCGCCATCGACAGCGAAATGCTCGAATACGGGTTGTCGGTGCGGAAAAGGGTGAAGAAAACGATGTCCATATTTTGACGGAATTGACCACAGGGGACACGAAGTTTTCACGAAGTTCACGGACTTGCGGGCTTTGTGAAAGCTTCGTGAGCCTCGTGGTCATTTTATTTTGTTCAAAAAAAACTGCCAGCCTTTTCCATAAAAGCCAAAAGCGTACCGGATCGGCGCGAGCCAGTTTATGGAAAAGTCGATGTTTAACCGCCACTGCATCAACAGGAAACTGATGAAATAGCCGACCAAAGTGGCCAAGGCCGCGCCGACCAGCCCGAACGATTTTATGAAAACGATGCTCAAAACGAGGTTCAGCACGGCGGTGAAAAGGGTGTACCAAAAATTCGTCGCGGGTCGCCCGGTCGAGTCGAGTATCGTTCCAAATTGAACGGCATACGGCATAAAAAGCCCGAAAAAAGCCGTCAACCGGAGGATGCCCGCCGATTCTTCGTAGCCCGGCCCGGCGAAAATGCGGATGATCGGTTCGGCAAAAACGATGGTCGCGATGACCGCCGGGAAGATGAGCGCGAGCGTCGCGCCGACCGATTTTTCGTAAAGCCATTTCACGCCCGCCGTGCCCTCGGCCTCCATCCGCCGGGCGGATTGCGGGAAGACGATGGCCGCTATCGAAAACGATGGCACCTCGACCATTTGGGTGATTTTTCCCGCCGCATCATAGACCGCAAAAGCGTCCGGGCCGAGGAGCTTGCCGAGCGCCATTTTGTCGGCGTTTTTGTAAAATTGGGTGGCGAGGTTGGTGCCGAGGACGTATTTTCCGTAGCCCGCCAATTTTGAAACCCAACCAAAATCGAGCTTTCCGAAGGCGAGGTATTTCCTTGAAAAAAAATAGCCGATGACCGCTCCGATGACCGCTCCGAGGCACATTGCCCAAGCTAACTGACTGATGTTCAATTGTTTATCGAACATGAAAAATTGATAAACGGCGACGGCGAACAAACTCCCCCGGTAAAAAAACGTGCTCCAAAAGATGCCGGTGAACTGCAAATTGGCCTGTTGGACAAAATTGAAATGGAAAAAAAAGACCATCACGAGGTTGGTCACGAGGTAAATGGGGAGCAAGGTTTTGAGGGCCTGAAAATCAAAATAATCGGCCAGCCAGCCGCCGCCGAGGGCCAGGGCCAGCACGACGAGCGCGGTGAAACCGAGGTTGAGCGCGAACGATGCGGTCGAGATCTTGCCGTATTCGGCGGGTTCTTTTGCGTTCGTGAGGAACTTGACCAGCCCGTTTTGGATGAGGCCGGAGCGGCCCATTTCCACAAAATAGGTGATCAACATGAACAGCCCCCATGCGGCGAACGCCTCTTTTGACAGCCCGCGCAACAGCAAAACCGCTGTGCCGAACGCGAAGACCATGCCGCTGCCCCGCTCCAAAAGGGTAAGGGCACCGGATTTTAGCCAGTAGTTTTTCAAAGTAAGTTTTGATTAAAATGGAAAAAGTTGTCGTCAAACGCCCACCAAAATATCCGTCGGGATGCGCAATTCTTTGTGCAACAACCTGATTTGTGAAAGCGACAATTGCCGCTTGCCGCTAAAAATTTCGGAAACGCGGTTCGAACCGAGGATCCGGGCGAGGTCTTTTCTGTTGAAGTTCAATTGTTCCAAAGCCTGTTCGATAACTTGGGCGAGCGTCAATTCCGTTTTGTTGAACTGGAAATTTTTGGTTTCATAAGCCTCGATCAACGTGGCCAAAGTGTCCAAATAAGCGAATTGAATGTCTTGTTCCGCGCCGTCCTCAATGGTAAGGTCGCTGATTTCTTCCGACCAATCGCAGAAGCGCAAATAAGTCGCCTCATCGGTAATCGGCGTGATGGGGTATTTTTCGGAAGGGAATTTTTTCATTGCCATTGCTTAAATGATTTGGGTGTCCTGTCTGATTTTCAAAAAATCAGGCCGTCTCCAAAATAAACGCCGGGTCAATCTGCAGCACCTTGAACAGCCGTTTTGCCAAGTCCAAATTTACTTTCCGCTTTGATTGCAGCACTTCCGAAAGCCGTGTTGGCGAGATTTCGAGCAATTGCGCGAGGTCTTTTTGTTTGAGTTTCCGCTCGTACATTTTCAGTTCAATCATCCCGACGAGCGTAGTTGGCCGTTTGATTGGCATGAGCGGTATGTCATCCTCCCAAGCTTCCGCTATTTTGGAAAGATGCTGCAATTCCGCTCTGTCGCCCGCATCCAACAAGTGAAAACCGCCCCTTTTCGTCGCGGTTTGGAGGTAGCTTTCTACCTTTTCCATCACTTGTGCGTATTCTTTCTCGGATTTGATTTGATAGGTCATGCCAGAAATTTTTAAACACTTGAAACATCGATTTTGTCATATTCGGCATGAGTGCCAACGAAACGGACGAAAACCGTCCGAATATCGAAGAAAAGGCTCATGTTCCGAACCCGCTGAAGCGCGGCCCGCCTGACGACTTTTCGTCGTCTGTCGGCTTTGGTTTGATTTCAGA
>JANOQP010000459.1:0-1557 GCA_031414895.1 Saprospirales bacterium | reverse complement strand
CGCCCCGACCGCGCCGTCAAGTAGCCGCTCAAACAGTGCACCCCGCCGAGCGTCCCCGTTTTCGCATGGATCCATGCGGGCTGCCCGGCCCCCGGTTTGTACCAATCGCGCACCGTGCCCTCCGAGCCGCCCGCCGCGAACAAATTGAGCACACGCCCGTGCGGCTGTTCCCGCCAAATCTTTTCGAGCAAAAAAGCGATGCTCCTCGGCGACTCCATATTATAACGGCTCAAACCGGAGCCGTCCGCCCAGCGCGGCAAGTCGGGCAGGTCAGCGAGGTATTTTTTTTGTGAAATATTGATCGCCCGTGCGACGGAGAGCGTGTCGGTCAATTGGCTGGCGCAAACGAGCATCAATTGCTCCGCCAAAAAATTGTCGCTCGGCAGCATCATCGCCCGCAAAACCGTGTCGAGCGGTGCGCCGCGCAAGGTCTGCCAATCGCGGGGATTGAGTTTTTCAAAAATGGAACGCGCCGGCGTGATGACCGGGCGCATCAAAGTGTCCTTTAAAAATTGGTTGAAATCCAAATTTTCCCAAAAAATCGGGATCGACTGGCTGAAACCCTCCGGGATTTCCGCTTTTGCATGGATCGACAGCCGGTCGCCATGTTCCTCGCGCTGCACAAATGCGGCCGTTTTCCCCGCGCCGGTCGGGTTCAAAAAAAACCGGAACCGCGGCGGGCTGATCGCCAAATCCTTCCCTTTCACGGTCATCCGGTTGCCATAGATCGGCAGCGGCGACCGCTCGCATTGATAGCCGAACGCAAAATCGTCCCATGCCCAGCCCGGCCCGAACCGCGTGTCATCATAATTATATGGAGAGAAAAGCAATTTCGCCTCCGGGCGCGATTTCAGGAATTCATAAGCCGGGGAAAATTTCCCCAAAACTGGGTGCAAAAAAGTCGGGTCGCCAGTCCCCTGAAAGTAAAAATTGTCGCCATCCGACTGCCAACGGAGCGCGGGCAGCGAATCTTTTAGCGTCCGCAAACACGCATAAAGTGTGAAGATCTTCGTGTTCGATGCCGGGGCAAAATACTTCGCCCCGTTCACGTCGCAGAGCGTTTTCCCGGTCGCCGGATCGCGGAGGACAAAGCCCGTGAACGCCCCAGAAAAGACGGGCGACCGCGTGATTTCTGTTTCAAAAAAAGAGCCCGGACGGCGGCTGGTCGCGCATGAAAAAAGGAACAGGCAGGCGGCGAAAAGGGTGGTGAATTTTCTCATAAACAATTGATAATCAGTTCATTGGGTGGTTTTTCATTGCAAAAACACCAACCAATATTCTCGCAAAAAAAGAAAATTCCGGTCAGTACTTTTGCTTCAGTTTTTTCACAAAAAAATCCAAACGCTATGGGAGTTATCTATGAAAATATCGACCTCGTCAATGTCGAGGACGAACTTCAAGCCAAGCGGCACAGCATCGGACACGAAGAAATCCGTCAAATGAACGTAAATATGTTGGTCGATTCCGGCGCCGTCATGTTGAGCATCAACGAGGAAATACGGGTTGCGCTCGGTCTCGATATCATTGACACCCGACCCTCGGAATTTGCCGATGGCC
>JANOQP010000458.1:0-3493 GCA_031414895.1 Saprospirales bacterium | reverse complement strand
AATCAACGGTTTGTGTTGAAATTCCGCACTCGTTGGAGGCCGTCAGTTTTACCGAAGCAACCCCGGTTTGGTAAAAAACATGGACGGGGTTTGGGTCGTCGGAGGTCGTGTTGTCGCCAAATTCCCACAAAAAATGGTCGGTGTTCGAGCTAGATTTTTCATTGAAATAAACCACCGGCCCGGCCTCGGTCGCCGTGAAATTTGCCGTCGGCAGTTCGCCCACCAAAACGGCCTCTTTTTTTGAAAAAACAACCTGCCCTGCTCCGTTCTTTTTCTCCAAAATGACTTCGTAAATGCCTGATTGTGAGAAAGTTGTGTTGCCCGACGCGCTCGACGAACTGGCCGGATTTCCGCCCGAAAATGTCCACGAAACGGTCGGTGCAGAAACGCCCGATTGATCGGAAAACTGGACGGTCAGCGGCGCACAGCCCGCATATTTCGAGAGCGACAAACTTTTTTCCGTGAAAAAAATGGGCGCGGCGGTCAACTGGATCTGGCCGGCAGCCGAACCTGTTTGGGTGATTTTTGACCTTGAAAAATCCCATTCGCGGCGCAAAAGTTCGCCCGAAATCAGCCCGTTCGGGAAGGTAAAAAAAGCGGTCGCGGCCTCCGAAAGGTCGGTTTGCGTCTTCGCCCAGAGGACATAGGTGAAATTTCCGGCCGCGTCTTCAAGGGCCGCGCCGCCCACATTTTGGGGCAAATTGAGCGCGGCTGTCCGGTCGGTGTCGTATTTTTTTCCGAACAAAAGGTCGTTCGCGGTTTTGAGCGCGATGCCCTCGTCGTTGGGCCGCTGGTGATATAAGTCGTTGAAATCCAGCTTTTTATAGAGACCCATTACATCAAATTCGTAGCTCGCCTTCTCGTATTCCGTTTCCTCCGAAAGGGCATAAACATGGTTTTGGACAAAATCGCCGCGCAGGCACTCGACCCAGCTTTTGATGATATAGTTGCGCTGCGCCTCCGCCGATCCGAGCGGAAAAGTGAACGGCTTGCGGGGGATGTTCGACTCGGTGATCGACCAGCGTTTTTTCGGGTGCGCGATTCCGTCGTAGCCCCGCGCGTTGAGCACGGTTTCGTACCTTTTTTTGACGATGCCGATGCCGTTGGCCGCGCCGTCGGAGTGCCGGAAATAGTCGAGCTGCTGCGTCGTCTCGTTATAGAGTTGGGTGCTCGCGTCGAAATGCGGGTAGGCATGAAAGCCGAGAACGTCGAAATACGCGCCGCCCTTTTTGGGAAAATCGGGGCTGGCCGCGCCGCCGTTCGGGTTGTCGGTGTTGCGCAAAATAGCGTCGAGAAAGCTCGGATAACCGACACCGCCGCACAAAACATAGGCTTCCGGGTCGGCGGTTTTGATCACTTCGTAGCTGATCCGCAACAGCCGGATATAGTGGAAAATGGGCGCACGGAGCTTATAATCGCAGGGGTCGGGGTTGTTTTCCCACCAATTTCCGGGCTGGCCGGGCAGGAGATAGCCTTTAAAAAAAGTGAAATCAAAGCCCGGTTCGTTCCAGATTTCCCAAAAACGGACGTGCTTTTTGTACTGCTGGGCGGTTTTCCACAAATAAAGTGCGTAAAAATTCTGGTCGTTCACGGGCGTGCCGTTCGCGCCGCCGTCCCAGATCGGCTCGTACATGTTCGCAAAAAGCGTGCTTTCGATGCCGGGGCAATATTGCGCATGGTCGCGGTGCGCATCGGTCGAAAAACCGACGATGACGGTGTTTTCGCGGAGGCCAATTTGGAAGGCGTGCTCGTACTCGGCGGCGCGGGCATCGTAGCCGAAATTTTCCAAAAAATCCTCAAAAAGCCCCGGTCGCCAGGCCGTGCAGCCGATGCCATCGACGTTGAGCGCAGGGTTTCCGGCAACGAGGTCGGCGAGCTGAAAATCGGTGAACGGCGGGTGCGCACCTGGGTTCACGCCCGCGCGAAAAGGGCCGGAATAGGGCGGGATGAGGTCGTCCGCCGTAAAAGTTGGCTGTGCAAAAAGGGCATTCCCTAAAAAAAGGAACGGGAAAATTGCCCGCGCGGCAAGTTGATGCATGGGTTGGAAGTGTTTGTCGCGGCCTTTTTTTGGGAAAAACTGCCGGGAAATTTGCCTGCGGGGGGACGTCGCAAAAGTAGGTCGTCTGATCGGTGATTTTTTTGATTTTTTTGATTGCCTGTGCCCAAATCAAAAAAATCACCGTTCAGACAAGATGACCCCGCGCACAGTAGCATTCCACACACTCGGCTGCAAACTCAACTATTCAGAGACCTCGACCATCGCCCGGATGTTTGAGGAAAAAGGCTATTTGCCCGTCAAAATGGAGGAGGGCGCGGATATTTTCGTGCTCAACACCTGTTCCGTCACCGAGGGCGCGGACAAGGAATGCCGCAAAATCGTGCGCTCGGTGTTGCGGAGTTCGCCGCACGCGCAGGTCATCGTCATCGGCTGTTATGCCCAATTGAAACCGCAGGAAATCTCTGAAATACCCGGTGTTGACCTCGTTTTGGGCGCGGCGGAGAAGTTCCGAATCCTCGATTTTGTGGAAAACCTATCGAAAAGCCCCGGCAAGGGCATGGTCGCAGCGGGCGAGGTGCGCGAGGCGGTGACGTTCACGGGCAGTTTTTCGTTTGGCGACCGGACGCGCTCGTTTTTGAAGGTGCAGGACGGCTGCGACTACAAATGCACCTTTTGCACCATCCCGCAGGCGCGGGGCGCGAGCCGTTCGGACACGGTGGAAAGCGTCGTCAAAAATGCGCTGAAAATCGCCGAAATGGGCGTCCGCGAGATTGTTTTAACGGGTGTCAATTTGGGCGATTTTGGCAACGGCACGGAGGTTTTGGAAGGTTTGAAACCCAAAAAAGAGGCACTTTTCATCGATTTGATAAAAGAACTCGACAAAATCGAGGCCATCGACCGCTTCCGGATCTCGAGCATCGAGCCGAATTTATTGACCAACGAGGTCATCGAATTTGTGGCGGACAGTGCGCGGTTCATGCCCCATTTTCACGTCCCGCTGCAATCGGGCAACAACAAACAGCTCGCCGAAATGCGCCGACGCTACAAGCGCGAACTTTATGCCGAGCGCGTCGATTCCATCAAAAAAAGAATGCCCCATTGCTGCATCGGCGTCGATGTGATCGTCGGTTTTCCGGGCGAAACGGATGCGGATTTTGCCGAAACCTACCAATTTTTGCTCGACATCGACGTGAGCTATCTCCACGTTTTCACCTATTCGGAGCGGGCGAACACCCCGGCGGCCACGATGCCAGGCAAAGTCCCCGTCGAAAAACGGCGCGAGCGCAACGAGCGGCTGCGCATCCTTTCGGAGAAAAAACGACGGGCTTTTTATGGAAATTTCATCGGCGAGACGCGGCCCGTCCTTTTTGAAAAATCAAAAAACGGGGCGTTTTTGAGCGGTTTTACAGACAATTACCTCAAAATCGAACTGCCTTTTGAGGCGGGTTTGCTCAACACGGTGCAGTCGGTGCAGTTGGTCGATTTTAATGAGGA
>JANOQP010000457.1:0-2794 GCA_031414895.1 Saprospirales bacterium | reverse complement strand
CCGGTCGGGACAAGCGTGGTGTGGACGTATCTGCTGACGAACGAAGGCAGCGTCCCGCTGCGGGTCCAGTCCTTCCTCGACGACGCCGGCACTCCAGCCAACGCGGCGGACGACTTCACGCCGGCCTTGGTCTCCGGCGATGCGAACAGCAATGCACTTCTCGATGTGGGCGAAGTGTGGCTCTATACCTCCGCGGGAGTGAGGTCTTATGCGGCGGCGCAAGGTCAATACGGTAACGTGGCGCATGTGACGGCGGCGGCCCTTACCGGCGAAACTGCCAGCGATGACGACGCCAGCTATCACTTCGGCTACACGCCGGGTCAGGTGCGGATCGAGAAGGCGGTCAATGCGGCGAACCCACTCAACCCGACGGCGGCGGAAGACGCCGATCTGGCTCCGGGCCGCGCGCTGCCTGTGGGCGCGAACGTCACCTGGACCTACCTGCTCACCAACGGAGGGAGTGCGCCTTTGACCGTGAACGCCATCCGCGACGACGCGGGGACGCCGGGAAATTCGGCGGACGACTTCAGCCCGCTCTACGTCAGCGGGGACGCGAACTCGAACAGCTTGCTGGATGTGGGCGAGGTGTGGCTCTATTCGTCTGCTGGCGTGCGCAGCTATCAGGTCCTTACCGGCCAGTATGGGAACGTGGCGACGGTGACCGCCACGACGGGAACCGGCACGATGGGCTTCGACGACGATGCGGCCTTCCACACCGGCAACGTGGTCGGTATCCGCGTGGAGAAGGCGATCAACGCGGTCAATCCGTTCGCGCCCACGCCGCTGGAACTCGCGGAAGCGGCGCCTGGCCGGCAGTTGGCGGTGGGCACGTCGGTCGTCTGGACCTATCAAGTCTTCAACAACGGCAGCGCGCCGGTTGCGGTCACGTCGGTTCGCGATGATGCGGGCACGCCGGCGAACCCGGCCGACGATTTCACGCCGCTGCCGGTCCTGCAAACGGCGACATCCTTCAACATCGGCGACAGCGACCGGGACGGCTTGGTCGATACGACCGAAGTGTGGCTTTACACATCGGCTGGTGTCCATGTGGGCACGACGAGCGCCGTCGATTGGGCGCAAGTCTCCCAGGATGTCATCCGCTTCACCAGTACCAGCGCAACGGGCACCGGGTTCACGATTGACCCCGTCAACATCGTGCAGGGGGACGATATCTTCACCGGTGGTAGCACGAAGGACGTCCAAGGTGTCAGCAAATGGCTCTGGAAGACCCACACGCCACAAGACAAGGACGATATCGCGCACGCGTTCGGCTCGGCAGTCGCCGACGGCACTAGCGGTCACCAACTGCTCTTTGGCGGACTCGACCGCTTCGCTGCCAATGGCAACGCCACGATCGGATTCTGGTTCTTCCAGAACACCGTCACGAAGGACAGCGACGGGACGTTCAATGGCATTCACAAGGATGGCGACATCCTTCTCGTCGTGGACTTCACCGAGGGTGGTCATGTCAATTCCGTCACCGGCTACCGCTGGACCGGTTCCGAAACGGCCGGCACACTCGTCGCGCTCAACGCTCCGGCTGGTGCGCTCTTCGCCGATGTTAACACCGGGCCGGTTTCGGTGCCCTGGAGCTTCAGGGACAAGTGGGGTTTCACGTCACCGCAGGCTGGTGAATTGATCCGCGCCGGCATCGATATGACCGCGATCTTCGGCGCAAACGTGCCGACCTTCGCGAGTTTCCTCGCGGAAACGCGTTCGTCCCAGAGTACGACCGCGACGCTCTCTGACTTCGCGCTCGGCAGCATGGGCAATGTCACGACCGGTTACCATGTGAAGCCCGGCCAGTATGGCAACGTCGTGACGGTTGCGGCCGTCGATCAGAACGTGGGACTCACGGTCACGGATAGCGACGCGAACTTCCACTTCGGCGTCATCCCCGCCGCAAACCTTGGCCAGCAGGGCGATAACCTGCTCCTCACCGGGGCTCAACTGGCGCCAATCACCACCGTTGCATCCATCACGAACGCCGACCTCAAGCTCATCACGGCCAGTGCCAAGGCACTCTGGCTGAAGTCAAACCCAAATGTCGGCCAGGCGCTGCGCAACGTGACCGTCCAAATGGTCGATCTTCCCGGCAATGAGCTGGGCTGGACTTCTGGCAATACCGTCCTGATCGATATCAATGCTGCCGGCACCGGTTGGTTTAAGGACACGACGCCGCTGCGTAATAATGAGTTCATCTCCGTCGCCGGCGAATGGGTTGCGAAAAATGGTAGCGCAGCCGATGGACGGGTGGATCTGCTCACGGTCGTTGCGCATGAACTCGGCCATGTGCTTGGTTTGGATCACACGCTGGAGGGCGTTGCGGGTCCGGCCATCATGGAAGACACGATCCAGCCAGGCGTCCGGCGCCTGCCAAGCGCGCCCGTGAATGAAGCACCGTCGCAGATCATTGAGTCGGCGACGCGCCGGGCGGACTTCACTGACATCCAGCACCTCATCAACCGCTTTGGCCATGAACTCCCCGGTGCGGAAACGCACCATAAGGTGTCCGCGTCACCATCTGCGCGCGCGGAAAGCGATCTGACGGCTATCCTTCGAGAGAGCGAATCGCTTTCCAATCAACATCACCTGTTTCACGAGCAAGTTCTGATGGCTTCCGGGCGTCGCGATTCGTCCATGGGCCAATCGGTGGCACAGTACCTGGCCGCCCTGAGTAAGAAGACATTTGATCTCGATCCAGAGGAACAATAACGGCCCGTAGAGGCGATCATCGCTCGTTGAACAAATCTTATGCGCACCCGCAAAACTCCGCCATCACGCAAGGCGGCAT
>JANOQP010000456.1:0-2224 GCA_031414895.1 Saprospirales bacterium | reverse complement strand
CGAAAAGCCAGGCCGAAAGCACGCCGGGCCGTTTGCGCCCCGCCTCGTCGAGCCGCCCGGAGAGTGCGGGCCAATCGGCGCCGCTAAAATCGAGGTCGGTCTGTTGCCGCATTTTGTCGGCATAGTTTTTATCGAAATGGTCATCAAAATTGGTCATGGTCGGGCTTTTTCTGGTTCAAATTGGGTCAAAAGTTGCCGAAGCCGCAGCCGTGCCTTGAACAAATTGGATTTCGAAGTGCCCTGCGCGATGCCGAGCATGGCCGCAATCTCGGCATGGTCGTGGCCCTCGATGGCGAAGAGGTTGAGCACGGCCCGGTAGCCGGGCGGGAGTTTTTGGACGACTTTCAGTAGGTCCTCGATGGCTATTTTGTCCAGGATATTGTCGTTTCCGGGCGTATTGAAGATCTGTTCTTGGAGTTCGAGCGTCTGCGGCAACTTGGCCTGATAGCGTCGGTAATGGTCGATTGCCGACCGCACGACCACCCGGTTGAACCACGGCTTGAAGGGCAGGGTAGGGTCGTACAGGTGAATCTTTGTGAAGGCCCGCAAAAAAGCATCATTGACCACCTCGCGCGCCTCGTCGGTAGAACCGGCATACGCCTGCGCGACGGTCAGCGCATATCGGTAAAAGAGCCGGTAGACCTCCGATTGGCTCGCCCGGTCGTGTTGTCGGCAGCCGTCGAGGAGGCGGGAAAGATGTGAAGGGTTCGGGTCCAAATCGGCGGTGTTTTCTGCCATTGGTTCGGGAGGTGGCAATTTTTGGTTGCCCGGTTCGGCGGAAATTCATTTCCGCCCAAGTTTTTTTATGGAAATGAATTTCCGTGGTGCCGGACGATCAATTGCGCCCGCGCGACTTTTCGGGGCCCAAATTTTGATGGCCCTCCACCATGTATTTTTGTAAAATACCGCCGAATTCCTCGATCAATTTGAGCTTGCTTTCCGACACCTCGCGGTTGTCGTTGCTAAATGTAAAGCTCTGAATTTCGGCCAAGATCAGCTCCATTCGATTCAGCTCCTCCTTTTTGATGTCCAATTTTGGTTTTTCGGCCACGAGGTCTGCTGCATTTTTTTCGGTCCTACCTGTGCTTGCCGTCGGCTCGGCCTGGGCCATCGAGCGCATGTTTATTTCGGCAGAAATGGCCGCCCTCATCTGCCCGATCTCGCGGCGCATGGCCGTCAAGAGGCTCGATTGGAGCGCGGCGGTTTTGTTGAAATCGCCCTTGGCCAACCCGTCGCGCATCTTCCTGATCTGTCCGGCAAACTGTTTTTGTTCAAATTCGTCGCGGGCCACCTGCCCCAATTCGGCCCCCGGCTGGCGGCCTTCCATCGGGGCGGGAGCGGCCTCGGTGGGCAGGGCCGGGTTTTGTGAAAACAAACCAGCCATGACAAACAACATCAAAATGGCTATCGAAAGGACACTTTTAACCATGCTTCATCAAAAATTTAAACAAAAGTACAATTTTTTGGCCGATCGCAAACCTTTAAAAACGGTCTGGGTGACAGATTTTCAACCAATTATTGTGCCCCGATCGGCCAGTTCGAGCATCGCACTGTCGCCCGTCGAATTGCCCCAGGCCAATATTTCATCAAATTCCGAAAGGTCGAAACGCGCTCGGATGCGTTCGGCCTTTTCCCCAAAATTGCAGTTTTTTGTCAAAAAACGTCCCGAAAAACGCCCGCCGACATATTCAAGCTCCGTACAGACCAGCTCAAAACCGTGTTTTTCACAAAACGGCAGGAGCCAAAAATCGCACGACGCGGAGACGACGGCCACCCGGTCACCGGCCGCACGGGCCTGTTTTGCCTCGGCCAAAAGCTCGGTGCGGAGCATCGCCGGGAGCTTTTTTTTGCAAAAATCGCGGCCCAGTTTCTCAAGATCGTCGCGCGTCCGGTTTTTTAAAAATAAAGAGAGCAAAACCTCCTTCCCAACATTTCCCGACCATTTATTTTGAACGAGCAACGAAAAAAAACGGGCTGCGACAATCGGCATTTTTATCAAAAAACAAGGCCAACCGACGGCAAAAACGAGCATCGCAGGGAGCGAATCGCGGGTCGTCAACGTGCCGTCGAAATCAAAAAGGAGCAGTTTCATCTTCAAAAATTATCCCAATATCCCATATCAAAGTTTCATCCTCAAAAAAACAAAATCAGGTAAGTTCCTGATTATCAACATGATAAGCCGCCAAACGGGCAGCACATAGACCGTGTTTTTCCGCTTTTCCCA
>JANOQP010000455.1:0-3613 GCA_031414895.1 Saprospirales bacterium | reverse complement strand
TGCAAATCGTGTTCCCCCCGGTGATCAGGCACGGCGGCAGCGGATTGGCGGTGACGATTTGACTGCAAAAACTGGTGCAGCCGTTCACGTCAGTTATCGTAACCGAATAAGTCCCGGGCAAAGTGACCATGATGCAATTTGAAATCGAACCCGTGTTCCACAAAAAAGTCCCCGTTCCGGCGGCGCAAAGCTGGATGGATTGGCCGTTGCAAATCGTGTTCCCCCCGGTGATCAGGCACGGCGGCAGCGGATTGGCGGTGACGATTTGACTGCAAAAACTGGTGCAGCCATTGACATCAGTGATCGTAACTGAATAAGTCCCGGGCAAAGTGACCATGATACAATTTGAAATCGAGCCCGTGTTCCACAAAAAAGTGCCGGCGGCGAAAACGCAAAGTTGGATGGGCAGGCCATTGCAGACGGTGTTGCCGCCGATGATTTGGCAGATTGGCGGCGGGGTTTGGGTGACCAATTGCTCGCAAACGCTCGAACAGCCGCCAGCGAAAGTGATGGTCACCGAGTAAAGCCCCGGCAGGTTGACGGTGATGCAATTGGTTGCAGCACCCGTGCTCCAAAGGTAGCTCAACGCGCCTGCTGGCACACAAAGTTGGGTCGTGCCGCCACCACAAATATTGGGGTTGCCCGTGATTTGGCAGGTCGGCATCGCGCCACCGACGACGGTCGCGGTGCAATTGCTCATGCAGCTATTGCTGTCCGTGATGGTCACTGAATAAATGCCGGGCAAATTGACGGTGATGCAATTGCTCGTCGAGCCGTTGCTCCACAAATAATTGGCAAAACCAGCCGCGACGCAAAGCTCCGTGGATTGCCCCGGGCAGATGGTCAGCCCGCCTGTGATGTTGCAAACGGGCGGTTGATTGACCGTGACCGTGATGTTGCAGGAATTGGTGCAGCCGTTAGCCCCGGTGATTGTCACAGCATAAATGCCCGCCGTGTTCACCAAAATGCACTCCGAAATTGCGCCGTTGCTCCACAAATAACCTGCCTGGCCGGGCGTTGCACAAATCAGGGTTGATTCGCCGAGGCAAATAAGATTATCTCCCGTGATGAGGCAGACGGGCGGCGGATTGGCCGAAACCGTTTGGCTGCACGAACTGGTACAGCCGTTCGCGGCAGTTATCGTCACCGAATAAATGCCGGGCATATTGACCAAAATGCAGTCCGAAATTGAGCCATTGCTCCACAAATAAGCGGCCTGATTGGGTGTTGCACAAAGTTGGGTCGAGCCGCCGCCGCAGATGGATGGGTTGCCCGTGATATTGCAGACGGGCGGCGGATTGGCCGAAACCGTTTGGCTGCACGAACTGGTACAGCCGTTCGCGGCGGTTATCGTCACCGAATAAATGCCCGCTGTGGCGACATCGATGCAGTCGGAAATAGAACCGTTGCTCCACAAATAAGCGGCCTGATTGGGCGTCGCGCAAAGCTGGGTCGAACTGCCGAGGCAAAAAGTCGGGCTTCCGGTTATCAAACAAACAGGCGGCGGAATGGCCGTGACCGTGATGCTGCAATCGCTCGTGCAGCCGTTTATGTTCGTCAAAGTGACCGAATAATTGCCCGGTGCCGTCACCGTGATGCACTGCGAGGCCGCGCCCGTGCTCCATTCATATAATAGGAGGCCGGGCGGCGCGCAAAGCTGGGTGGACTGCCCGGTGCAAAAAATCGGGTCGCCCGTGATGGAACAGGCGGGCGGCAAACCGATGGTCACGACATTGCTGTGCAAATCGATAGCGCCCGCCGTCGAAAGCACGCGGCCAATGACGGACGAGCCTTGGAGCAAACTGATGGCGCCCTCCGCTATTAAAGTGCCCCGAAAAATCGAGTTGTCGCCGAGGCTGAACGCGCCATTTACCTGCCAATAGACATTGCAAGTGGACGCGCCGTTCACCAAAAAAATCTGGGAATTGATGCCCGTCGAAAACGCGCCGTCAATTTGAAAGATGAAAATCGCATCGGGGTCGCCCTGCGCGTCGAGTGTCAAATTGCCGTTGAGGGTGGATGCCCCGCCGAGGCAATAGATGTTCGGCGCGAGCAATTGCCCACCGCCGAGGCCCGTCCCCAGCACCACGCCGCAGGTCAGGCCGTCCAAAAAAGCGTAAGCAGCCAAGACATCCATGGCCGCCTGCGCCGAAGTCGCGTCCATGACATGGATTTGACCGACGACCAGGCCCGGCGGGAAACCGGTAAAAACGCCCACATTGGTGCCAATATCGCCGACGATGGTTGTTGGGCCGAGGTTGTCGAACGCACCAACGGCGGTGAAAACGGCAAAGGGGTCGGCTGCGCCGAGCGATGGGGTTTGGGAAAAACTGGTGTTTGGAAAAATGAACAGCAGCATGGCTGTCAAGGGAGCAAGTAGGGAGAATTGTTTCATTATTATACGGGAGAACGCGGTAGAATTACCGCGCCACAAAAATGGCAGCCCCCGCCCCGGGCATCGTTACAACATTCCGGATGTTACTTGCACAATTCACACATTGCCTTTTCAGACCATAATGGCCGTTGTCCCCTGATCTACTTCCGCCATTTTTGGGCAATCTGCCGCGCCGTTTCGAGCATTTCGGGCCGCCAGCTTTCGATGGCCCAATCGGTCCGCGCGAGCCGCGAACTGGCCAAAAGCCGCTGCGCCACGGCCAGCGACGGCGCGTTTTCGAGGATTTCGGAAAGGGCCAATTGCTCCTCCCATAAACCCAAATCCTCCACGGGCTCGCCGATGCGCGGCCAGCTATTGGGCAAAAAACGGGCACGGCTCCCCCCTTTGCGACCCGCGTTCTTTTGCTGAACTATCATGTCCATCCTCAAAAAATCGCGCCGGAACTGCTCGCGTTCTGCCTCATCGCCCAACCCGGTGCCGAGCTGTTCCATGACCACGAACTTGAGGTTCGGACAACGGTCGATTGTTTTTTCGAGGTAATCAAAAACGGTTTCCGGCACGGCATCGTCGTGGGTGTCGCGGCGGACGGTCCGCTCCTTTTTTTCAATAAAAACATCGGCCCAACTCCCGCCCGAAATGTGGATCTCGCGCACCCGTTCGAGCGGATAGAGCGGCAGGATTTCGTCAAAACCAACCCCGAAATTGTGCAACTGGCAAAACAGGTTGTGCAAATCGAGGATGATGAACCCGTGAACCGGCGCAACCAGTTTTTCCAAAAACTCGCCGTGCCGTGCCACCTCGTCCACCGAGTACGAAAAGGCGAGGTTTTCCAGCCCGACCGGGCAGCGGCAAGCGTCCTGCATCCGCCGCAAACGGTCCTGCCCGATGGCCAATGTTGTTTTTGAAAAAGGCAGGCTGATGGGTGCGCCCGCATGGAAATCCGGGCCGGTCATGAACCCAAAATGCTCCGTAACGTGGTCGAATCGATACCGTTTCGACCAATTTTCGAGCTCTTTGAGCCAGGTTTCCTGATCGGGCCGCCACTTTCCGGAAAAGAGCGAGAAGAAAACACCATGCCCGACGAGCCGGCCTTTGCCGTCGAACTCGTGCAACAAATCCTCAAACCAATCGGGGATTCCGGCCACGCCGAACAGCGCGTCGAACGACCATTCGAGGCCCCCGATCTTCCCGTTTTCAAACAAAGGGAGGGCCGCTTGG
>JANOQP010000454.1:0-13722 GCA_031414895.1 Saprospirales bacterium | reverse complement strand
GTAAATCGTATCTCGTAAATCAAAAAATTCGATAGCGCGACAGCAAAAAATCATAGGTCGTACGTCGTAAATCGTATCTCGTAAATCAAAAAAATTCGATAGCGCGACAGCAAAAAATCATAGGTCGTACGTCGTAAATCGTATCTCGTAAATCAAAAAATTCGATAGCGCGACAGCAAAAAATCATAAGTCGTACGTCGTAAATCGTATCTCGTAAATCAAAAAATTTCGACAGCACACCTGCAACAAACCCGCTAAAATGAGATTCCTACTGCCCATCCTTTTCTTCCTGACCACGGCCAGCCTGATCGCGCAGGACACCCATGCTTTCTACAACCTGTTCACCGACAGCCTGTATTTTCAGCGCGACGGCAAGACCTTGCGCAAGCCGAGGCTCAAAAAAGGCGACCGCGTCGTGGTGCATTTCACGGAGTTCAACCCGTATTTGTATGCCGCCGAATCGGAGGTTTTGCTCGAAAACGACCCGGCTGCCAACGCGCCGACCGAGGGCATGAACGGCATGGGCTCGCTCGCGATGTTGATGCCCGGCATGGGAGCGATGGGCGCAGGTGCGATGCCCGGACTTTCCAGTTTTATGGGCAATGCCGATTCATCGACGGGCCTGCTCGGTTTTATGAACAAGCCGCTCCTGTCGCTCGGCTCGACCAGTTTCCGGCTCAACAACCTTTTTTCAAAGGAAAGCACCCGCTCCGAGGTGGATTTTGGCGCGGTGCAGGCGCAATTGGCCGAACTTTCGCGGTTGCAGGCCGAAATGGAGCAGGTTTATATCGATATCAACGAGTCGAAACAGGCGGTCGCGGCGGCTGCGATGGCCGCGCCCTTTTTTGAGACCGTCGTGAAAAGCCCGGAGCTGCGCCCGTCGCTCATCAAACAGCTCGGCGCGGAATATGTCGGCCTGATCTATCCCGGGAAAACGGCGGCCCAATTGGAGGTCCGCGACGCTTTCGGTTGGCAAAACCGCGCCGTGCAGCACCAGCAGCTTTTGCAGGAATTCAACGATTTGCAGACCGAATACGCCCAAAAAGCGGTCGGCACGACCGAGACGGCCCGTCAAATCTCGAACCTCGCCGACCAGTTTTCGGACAACGAGACCTTCGGGAAATTTGCCACCGACCTCACCGCGCTTGGTCGGCAGAACACCAATTTTCAGCGGCAGGCGACCCGATATCTCGCTGGGCAAAAAAGCGAACAGGCCGTTTCCGGCCTCTCGATGCCTGAACTTTTGGCGCAACAAGTCCGCTTCCGCGAGATCGCCGGGCAGTCTTTTTCGTATGAAACCGTCGTCCATGTCGAAGATGAAACGACCGTTTTGAGCGCAACTTTCACCGCGCTCGACTCGATTGGTGGCGCGTCAAAATCGAAAACCGGCCCAGCTGGAAAGACGAAAATAGTGAAATTGCAAACCTCCGGCGGGATGCGGTTCACGTCGGGCGTGGGGCTTTCGTTCGGTGGTTTTGGCGGCGCGTCGCAGGAATTTTCGGTGCGCAACAGCGTGATCGTGGCCGAGGACAACAGCGCGTTGCAGCCGATGCTCTCGTCGTTTGCGCATATTTACCCCCGTCGGAAAGGCCGCACGACACTCGGCGGCAGCTTCGGCGTGGGCATCCCGCTCGGCAGCGGGGCGGTGCAGATGCCGCATTTTTTCTTCGGCCCGACGCTCCTTTTTGGCGGCCAAAAGGTCGCGCTCACGGGCGGCCTGATGCTCGGCCCGGTCTCGAAACTGGCCAAGGGCTACGCGCCGGGTGATGCCTTCGACCTAAACGTGGCGGGCGAAATACCGACGCGGAACAAATACGAATCGGGCTGGTTTGTCGGGTTTTCGTTCAATATGGCAAGGTGATTTTTTGTCTGAACGGTGATTTTTATGATTGTCTGAACTATGATTTTGTATGATTTGTATGATTATTATGATTGTCTGAACTGTGATTTTGTATGATTTGTATAATTTTTGAGAATCATAATAATCATACAAATCATACAAAATCATAGTTCAGACAAAAATCACCCGCTCACGTTCAGCCGTTCCAACGCCTTGCGCAAATCCGCCAACGGCATCGATTCATATTTCAAAACCGGCACGGCATCCTTCCCGATGGTAAATTCGTGGACGGCCAAAAGCGCCCTGCCGTCCTGCACTTTTAAGCTGACGAGGCGGGCTTTTTTGCCTTTTGGCAGCCTCATAGCAGTCCGATAAAGGTCATCTTGGAAAGCGGTCAGGTTGACGGCAATCTTCATTTTTGGCAATACAATCGTCAGAACGGCCCGTTCGGTCTCGCTAACTTCGATGGCCATGAGGTCTTCGGGCGGGAGGTTCGCGAAGCGGTCGCAATTGACCCAACCGAGGCTGGAGGACCGGAAAACATAGGCCCGCATCGATTCGAGGTCGCCGGTTTTTGACCCCATTTCCAATATTTTCAGTTGCAATACTTCCTCCATCGCCGCAAAACCGGGGGCCTTGGCCAGTCCGGGCATCTTCCCGGTCGAGTCGCGCAGGACCTCAAAAAGCACCTCGCGGTAAATCATGTCCATCGCCGTGCCGTTGTCGCTCGAATATTGCCTTTTCGCCAGCGAGACGTTCATGGCATCGAGCGGCGCGTCGGTTTTGCGCAAAAAAATGCCAGCAAACCCCAATTTGTACGGCTCGGTATTGTCAAGTTTTCCCTTGCCGATGTAGGTTTCCGCCATTTCCAACAGGTTTTCGCTCAGCGGTTTCCCGTTGTTCGGGATGGCCAGTTTATCGGCATTTTTGAGCATGGCCGCGAGGTTTTTCATGATGGCAGCTTGGTAGCTTTTTTCGCTGTACGCTGCCCAAACGGCCATTCGCGACTTCACATCCGCATGCCAAGCGTCGTGTTTTTTGGAATATTCCGCCGATTCGGCGCGGTATTTCTCGACAGCGGCCCCGTATTTTTTCATCCGTTTTTGATAAGTGGCCAGCCCTTTTTCGTAAAATTCGGAAGCGTCCGCGAATTTTTTGTCCTCAATCTTCCGCCGTTTTTCGGTTGAATAAAGCCGCTCTTTCAGTTCGTTTGGCTGGAAAACAAAGTCGGCCCGCTCCGGTTTTTTGGTCGTGAAATGCGGTTTTGACGGCTCGATGGGCGGTTTTGGCTCGACCAGTTTTTTGGAAAATTTGAGCTTTTCAGGTTTTTCTGCCACCTCAAACGGCATTTTTTTCAAAAAATCGGCCACCTCTTTCGGCAGTTTGACCGTCCTCGGGGCTTTTCGGCGCAGCGAGTTTTTGATCAAACCGTCCGGCACGGCCTGCCATTTTTGGTTGTCCATCCCGGCCTCGGCGTGGTTTTTTCCGGCAAAAAGCTGCATCGCCGGGTCGGGCTGGCCCTCGCTCGGGACGGCCATCGTGATCTCGCGGCCCGTCCGCAGCCGCAGCGGCCTGCCCTCCGAACTGGCCTCCGTGAAGACCATCCCGGCGGTCTGCAAAAGCTCGCCGGCCTCGGTCTCGGTGCCGAGGCGGTTCAAAAACCAATCGGACGGTTGATAGGCTTCGCGGATTTTTAGGCTGATGTTTTTCGTCGGGATTTCGCCGTTCTCAAATTCAAGGGCATCTTCCGGAAGCCAGATTTTTGTCCCACGAGCGGTCGTGAACTCTTTTTCGCCCGTCCCGGAAAATTCAAAAACGGCATCCTTTTGCCCGATATCGATCCGCTCGAACAGCCCGGCGAGGTCGTCAAAACGATAAATGGTCACCAAAATATCGACCCGGCGGTTGATGCGGCGGGTCTCTTCGGGGCTGTCGGCGGCCTTTTGGCGCGATTCGCCAAAACTTTTGATGGCCGTTTTGCGCGGCTGGATCTCTTTTTTTATCAAAAAATCGGTCGCGGAAATCGCCCGCCGCTCGGCCAGTTTTTGGTTGAAACCGTCGCCGCCCTCATCGTCGGTGAACGCCTCGATGTCGAGGTCAAAATCGGGCTGGCTGCGCAGTTCGGCGGCGAGGTCGGCCAAAAGCTGTTGGGATTCCGCGCCCAGTTCGGCGGAATTTGTCTCGAAATAAACGGACTTGACCATTTGGCCCGTCGTTTGGGCGAGTGCGGTTTTTGTAAAACAAAAAATGGAAAGGAGGAGGGCCAATAGGTGTTTCATGTTGCGAAAGGTTTTGTTTTCAAAAAAAAGAGGGATGCGATTTGGCGGGCAAAATGCACAACGGGGCGCGGGGGAACTTATTTTTGGGGCAAACGCACGTTAATTTTCGGCCATTCGAACGGGGCGAAAATTGCGCGCCGCCAAAACGGCTGGCCCGTATTTTTTTACCTTTCGCCCACAGTTGATTTTTGCCGAAGTTCCGATGTTTTGAAAAATATTGACCGCTTTTTCAATTTAATACATAATTTTACAAAGAATTTTATGTACTAAACTATGAAAATTTCGAGGTTTATCCAGCCCCAAATTGAAAACAGGTTGGTTCCTGGCAAGGTGGTCATCATTTTGGGGCCGCGGCAGGTCGGCAAAACGACGCTCATCCGGGAAATCATGGCCAAAGAAACCGCGCCGTTTCTGTTCCTCTCTGGCGAAGACCGGGCGGCCCGTGAATGGATCGGCAGCCAAAGCATCGAAAAGCTCCGGCAGAACATCGGAAAAAACACGCTGCTCGTCATCGATGAGGCGCAAAACGTGCCACAAATCGGGCTGAACCTCAAACTGATTGTCGACCACCTCCCCGAAGTCCGGGTCTTGGCGACCGGTTCGTCCTCGTTCGACCTTGCCAACCAAACGGGCGAACCGCTCGTGGGCCGCAAATGGGAATTCGAGCTTTACCCCATCGCACAGCTCGAACTTGCGGAGCTGGAAGCCCCTTTCCAGACGGAGGAACTGCTCCCGCAACGCCTTGTTTATGGCAGTTATCCTGAAATTGTCACCACCGTTGGCCTCGCCGACAAGCGCGACCTGCTCAACAATATCGTCAATAGTCACCTTTACAAAGACCTTTTGATGTTCGAGGACATCCGAAAATCACAAAAAATCGTCGACCTGCTCAAATTGCTCGCCTTCCAGATCGGACAAATGGTCTCCGTCCTCGAACTCGCACAAAACACCGGGTTGAATGCGCGCACCGTCGAAAAATACCTCGACCTGCTCGAAAAAGTGTTCGTGATCAAACGGATCGGCGGGTTTTCCCGCAACCTTCGGAAGGAGGTCAGCAAAAGTTCGCGCTATTATTTTTGGGACAACGGCATCCGCAACGCCATCATCAACAATTTCAACCTGCCCGACAGCCGCAACGATACGGGCGGGCTTTGGGAAAACTACCTCGTCGCCGAGCGGCTGAAAAAACAGCGGTACCAGAAGGTTTTCAGCAACAATTATTTTTGGAGGACCTACGACCAAAAGGAGGTCGATTTTGTGGAAGAACGCGACGGGGGGCTGTTCGGCTTCGAGTTCAAATGGTCGAAACGCGCCGTCAAACCGCCCGCCGCGTGGCTCGAAACGTACCCGGAGGCCACGTTTGACGTGATCGACCGGAACAATTATTTGCCGTTTGTCACGTAGCATATCCATTCATGGGCCGCCGGTGGGGCTTTTTGAATTTGCTTTTTTCCAAAAAAAAATCAGCCCCAGCAGAAACAGCCCGGCAACCAAAAAACCAACCGTCGGGGCCGCAAAACCGTGCGCCATTTCCACCTTCCCATCCGCGCCCGACATCGTGAAGGCTGCCCAAAACCACGGCGATTTGAGCGCGTCCGGCCCGTCGGCGGCGAGATAGTCGAGTTTCGCCTGCCGCAGCGAGGCCGATTTTGTCCGCCCAAGTTTCAGGTTTTCATAAAAAGCCGCAAAAATGGCCGTCGTCGAACGGTCGTTCGCGTTCCAGAGGCTCGCCACGAGGCTCCGCGCCCCGGCACAGGCGAAGGCCCGCGAAAGGCTCATCACGCCCTCCCCTTTCGCTTCCGCGCCGAGGCCTGTTTCGCACGCGCTCAAAACGACGAGTTCCGCCCGCAGCGGGGCCGCATAAATGTCCGGCAATAGGGCCGCCTGATCAATAAATTCGATTCGCGGCAGCCCTTCCGCGCTTGCGTGAGTGGACAGGTGGACGATCCGAAAATCGCCCGATTGGGCCAAAAAAGCCGCCCGCGTGGCGTTTTTTTCCAATAAAACGGTCGTTCCGGAAAGCCCGGCCCATTCCGTCGCGCCGCCCGCGAGGGGCGCGAGGCCGCGCTCTTTTTGTTGAAAACCGGGCGCGATGCCGAGGAAAAGGCCGCGTGCGCCGGGGCGTATTTTTTGTTGAAAATCCTGCGTGGCCAGCGACCAGATATACCGAACGGACTGCTTTTTTATCAAAAAAGGCGCGGCGCGGAGGCTCGCGGAACTTGCCGGGGCCGTCAAGAGCGCCTCAAAAGGGATAAAACAAATGGCCCCATCGGGCGCGACCACGAGGTTTTCGGCTTTCGCAATTTCGGGCGGGACGAGTTTCTGGTAAAGCTCAAAAGCCGTTTTCAGGTAGCCCGCCGGGTCGTTCGAAATGGCGGAGGCATTGGCAAAATAGGATTTGAATTTCTCCAAAAGAGTCAAAAATGCCACGTCTTTCGGGATTTTTTTCCAAAAAAGGAGCTTGTCGCGGCTTTTTACAAAAAGGTTGAAGCACGTTTTTTCGTCAAAAAATTCGAGCAGGGTTTCGTTTTCGGCCAGCCAATTTTCGGGCTGCCCCCCACTTTTTTCCCCGACAACCAAACCGGACAAATTCGGATGGTCGCGGAAAATTTCCCGCTCGAGCCGAGCCGCGTCCGTCCGCAGCCGGTCGAGTTCGAGGCGGAGATTGGCCGCACCGGGCTGGGCGGGCTCAAGGAGGAGGCCGCGCTCCAAAAAGGCGGCATTTTGGCGGAGCTTGTCGAGGCGCCCGTAGCGCGGGTCGCTGCCCGCAATGCCCTGCCGGAACAAATTTTCGCGCAGCGCATCCGACAAAATGGCCGCTTTGCTCCGCTCGGCGATGGCCAGCCCGCGTTCGGCAAAAGCAGGATCGCCCGTTTTTTCAAAAAGGGTGCGGGCGGCCTGCATGGCCCTTTCTTCGAGCCCCCGCGCCGATTGCTGGATGTTCAATTTTGAGGATTGATAGAGCAAAACGCGGCGCAATTGCTCGTTGGCCGTCCATGCGAGGTCACGACAATCGAGCGACAAAATGAGGTATTTCAGCTCGTTTTTTTCAAAAAACAAGGCTTCACCTGCATCCGCCTTCGCGTGAAGTGCCTCCGCGATGGCATTTTCTTGATAAAAACCAGCCGGGCCCGGCAAGCCCTCCGGTCGGGCTGGCCTGAAATCTGGCAGCAAAAAACCGAGCGCACGGTTGGCCGAAGCGAGCGCGTCGGCAGGTTGTTTTTTTTGCAGAAAGGCCGCGGAAATGGACGTTTCAATCTTCGCCTTGTCCCGGTGAACGCCTTTGCCGAAGGCCGCTTCGGCATCCGCGAGGGCTTTTTTTAAAAAAGCGCCGGCCTCATCGGGCTGCCCCATTTTCAGCCTTGCGCGCCCGGCGATATGGTTGCTGCCCGCCCGGTATTCGTGCAGCTGCTGATCGTTTTCAGGGATATTTTTGAGGAGCGCGAGCGCATTTTTTGCGTACGAAAAGGCCGCGCCCGGCTGTCCAAGGTCAAGTTGCACGATGGCGAGGCCGTTGAGCAAAAGGGCCCTTTTGGCCGCTTCGAGGGGCTTGATTTGGAGACCCTTTTTGAAGGTCAATTCGGCGGCGGCAAGGTCGCCCATGTTCCATTGGGCGATGCCGATATTGACATAAATGCCGGAAAGGGAGTTTTTATCGCCCGTTTTTTGGGTAAAATCAAGGGCTTTTTGGTAAATAAGGAGCGCCTTTTCGTTGTCGCCGAGCCGGACAAACTTCGCGCCCATCGGTTTGTAGATGAACTGCGTCGGGTCAAAATCCGGGTATTTGAACCGGTCATAAATCGCCTCCGCCCGCTGATATGCCTCGATGGATTCCCAGACCCGGCCCAGCCGGAACAGGTGCCAGCCGATCCCGCACTCGACCTGCAGAAATGGCGCCCATTCAGCGGGCGAAGCGGGCTCGCGCCATTTTTCCGCACCGACCTCCCGGAGGATGCCGAGCGCTTTTTGGTTGTTTTCAAAAAAATGGGAATGTTGCCTGCGCTTCGTCCAGGCCCAAACGGCGAGGCTGTCGAGCGAGCGGGCGGCGGCGATTTTTTTGTTGGTGAAATAGAGGAAACTGTCCGTTTTCTCGGTCTCGAAATAGCGGTCGATCAGCCCGTCGAACTGGTGCAGCCGCTGCGACGGCGATTGGGCAATGACGGGTGTTTTTTGAAAAAAAAGGGCGACAAAAAGGAGCGCGACGATGGTTTTCAAATTGCGGACGGCTTGTTTTGTGATGAAAAACCTCAAAATTTCCACTCCGCCGCCACTTGCCCAAACGGCTCGAAACCGCCATCGAGCAGCCCGCCAAGCCGCAAACCGATGTTCGGCCCGGCGCGGACGGCCCCGATGGTCAGGTCGGCGAAAACGGTAAAACGGGTCTTTCGCGGCCTCAAAACGGTGGTCGTTTCGATTGGTTCGAGGGCCGCGTCCTTGTCCTTGTTGTAGGTCAGTTCGAGGACGCCGTTGGGGCCAGGGAGAAAATCATAGTTCAGCACCTTGCCGCCGGTCGCGGCTTTTGTCGTGCTTTTTTCGAACAAAAACCGTGCGCTCGCCCCGAGTCCGATGCCGAAGAACCGCGAAAAATTCTTGCGCAGCAAAAACGGCACCTCAAAACTGTTGCTTTGCGAAAACTGGCTTTTCGAATGCGAAAAAACGGTGTCCTGCCGAAAATCGGCGTTGTTTTTCGTCGAGGGGATCGTGTCGGTGGAGGCGCTTTCGCTGACCAGTTTTTCGCCCTGTTTGCCGACCAAAAATTCGACCTGCGGGTAGGCCCGCCAAGATTTGTACGGCGAAAAAGTGGCGCCGCCAAAATAGCTGCCGTCCTCCGGTTGTTCGGGGTCGAAAAGGTAGCCAAACTTGATGCCCGGCGAGAGGCCTACCCGGAACTTTGTTTTTGAAAAATTGGTCGTGACGGGCGGGTTTTTGTCAAAAACAATGTGCGCCCGGCTGCGGAAGGCCCGTTTGGCCATGTTCTTTTTGGGTTCGATGCGGTATTTCACAAAGCCTTTTGTCGAGTCGCGGTCGGTCAATCCGGCCTGTTTGCTGCCCGGCAGATAGACGTTTTGGAAGGTGAACACCAGCCCGTTTTTGGTCATCGCGGTATCGAGGCAGCCGGATTTTGGGCCGTTTTTCGGGCAGATCGGGCAGTTTGGGTACCATTCAAGTGGGCGCATTTTGCCGATGTTGAGGCCTTTTGGGACCTCGACGGTCAGTTCGATCTTTTTGGCGGGGCCCTCGCCGTTGTTCTGGAAGCGGACCTTATAGGTCAGGTCTTTCTTTTTGATAAACCGAAAATTCACCTTTTTGTCCGAAACAGCGATCAAGTTCGGGTCGTGCGAGGCGACGACCGGGATCTCGAGGACAAAATCCTGCGGCTGCACCGTGGGGTTTGTTGGCAAAAAAACACCTTTCACGGTGATGGTCGCGGTCGTGTCGCGGAGCATTTCGGCGGTGCCGACGAGGGTGACGAAGAGGTTGCGCTTTTCGCCCGGTTTGAGCTTTTCAAACCGCCAGCCGTGTTCATCGGTGTACGTTTCCCGCGCCTTTTCGAGGAGTTCGTCGCCGTATTCGATGGGAAAATTTTGGGCAAGGCCCGGCACAAAACTGCCCATCAAACCCGCCGCGTCCAATCCGTGACCCGCAGTCCGAAATCCGTGATTTTCCAAAAAGGAAAGCCCGATGTTCATGTCCGTTTCGTCGAAATGGGCCCGCGCCTCCTCGAAACTGAAATGGCGCTCTTTGTAATTTTTTTCATTATAAAAGAGGTGAAATTCCCCGCCCGTGGCCGTGGTCGCTGTGTTTTGATAGCTCAAAATAACGACCATTTGCTCCCCGGCACGGGCATCGTGGTTGTTGTCGAGGGCGATGGGCTGGCCTTTCTCGTCAAAAACATGGTTGAATTTTGGCCCAGCCCCGGCCATCATGCCGGTGCCGCCGCCGCCGGTGAAATTGCCCGTTTTTTTGGTGTCCTTCGGCGGTGTGCCGTCGTCGTAGCTGGCCGTCACGGCAAGATAGACATCATGGCTGCCGGGCTTAGCGTATTGATAAAGCGGGTTGAGCTCGGTGCTGAAATTGCCGTCGCCAAACTCCCAATGGCAGGTCATGAACGGCTCTGGCGCACCGGGAATGGGGACGGGCTGCGGCAATTTCGCCTTAAAACGGGTCGCGCCGCCCTCTTCCGAAGTGGTGATCTCGACGGTGCGGGGCTGCCCGTCCTGCGAAAATGTTTTTTGGCAAAAAAGGAGCGCGACAAGCAAACAAGGGAGGTGTTTCATGATCGGTAAATTTTAAGATCGGTTTTCGTATTTTGGACAAAACTAATGTGGGCCATGCCATTTTTTTCAAAAAAAATGCCGATAACCAAACCGCCCGCCGCCCGGTCAATGGCAACTGAACCAATTTTTTTCACGGAAATGAAATCCACTGCATCATGAAAAGGACAAGATTTTTTCCCGCACTCGTCGCCCTGTTGACCCTCTCGACCGCCCAATTGTTCTCCCAAAAAACCATCGAATGGAAAGGCGGTTTCCCCGGCCACGAAACCGATTGGGCCTGCCCGCAAAACTGGTCGGGCAACACCGTGCCGAACGAGTTTTCGGATGTGATCATCCCCGATGTCTCGACCCAAAGCCGCGCCCTGCCGGTCATCAAATCCGGTTCGGTGGCCGTCCGTTCGCTGTCGGTGGATGCCGGGTCGATTGTTTTTGTGAGCAAAGGCGCGGGGCTTTTGATCTTTGGCTGGGGCCAATTTGAAGACCCGGCGAGCATCCGTGCGGAGGGCCGTTTCCGCGTACTTGACGAGACTTCGGCGCGGCATGGGACCATCGCCGTTCATTGACCCTCAAAAAAAAGGATGGGTCGTCCCGGTGCGCAAGGCCCGGGATGGCCCATCTTTTTTTTTGGCAACGGGTTATGGAAAACCACTTTTCAGCACCAATGAAAACGCGCGAAAAAATCCCCGTTTCGCCTATTTTCAACCCGTTTTTAAACTCAATCCATTTTTCCAGATGAATAAATTGTCCATTCTGTTGGCGGCGATCGCAGCCATTTTTTTGCCAAAAACCGCCTTATCGCAGGAAACCCGGCTCGTACGCGAACCCGCTATTTCCAAAAACAATATCGCTTTTGCCTACGCGGGCGACCTCTGGATCGCCGATCGGGCGGGCCAAAACGTGCGCCGGGTGACCACTTTTCAGGGGCAGGAAGCCGCGCCGCATTTTTCACCGGACGGCAAAACGCTCGCTTTTTCGGCGGAATACGACGGCAATTTTGATGTTTTCACCGTCCCCGTCGCGGGCGGCGAGCCGAAGCGGTTGACCTTTCACCCGCTGCCCGACATTGCGAAAGGATGGGCCCGCGACGGGAAATCCGTCGTTTTTGCGTCGGGCCGCGAGAACGCGCCGTATGATTATCCCGATCATTTTTACCAAATTTCGCCCGATGGCGGGCCGGAAAACTCGATTCCCGTGCCGCGGATCTGGCAGGGCAGTTTTTCGCCGGACGGCAAAAAAATCGCCTACCAAATGATTTTGCCGTGGGAAGAAGAGTTCAAAAACTACCGGGGCGGGCAAAACAACCCGATCCGGATCATGGATTTGAAAACGTTTGACGAGGAAATTTTGCCCTTCGACGGCGCACGCGACCACCACCCAAACTGGGCCGGCGACCGCGTTTTTTTCCTTTCCGACCGTGATTTGGCGATGAACGTCTGGGCTTTTGACACCAAAACCAAAAAGCTCGAACAGCTCACCCGCTTCAAAGAATTTGACTGCAAAAACCTCGCGAGCTGCGACGACGCGCTCGTTTTTGAAAATGGGGGGCAACTTTTCACTTTGACGGCGAACGGCGGACGACTGACGGCGGACGGTTTTGGCGAGCCGAAAAAACTGTCCATCAAGGTCGATGGCGATTTCGCATGGGCCCGCCCGCACTGGGAAAATGTGGCCGCGAACGTGACCGATTACGCGCTTTCGCCGGGCGGGAAACGGGCCATTTTTGCCGCACGGGGCGATATTTTTTCCGTCCCGGCGGAAAAAGGGGACATCCGAAACCTGACAAATTCGCCCGGCGCGGCCGACCGAAGCCCCGTTTTTTCGCCCGACGGCAAACGTGTTTCGTGGTTTTCAGACGAATCCGGCGAATACCAGATCGTGGTCGCCGATGTTTTTGGGAAGGTCGAAAAGAAGATATCGCTCAAAAGCCCGACCTTTTTTTACAACCCAAAATGGTCGCCCGACTCCAAAATGCTGGCTTTTGGCGATGCCGACCGCAATTTGTGGGTCGTCGATATCGCCTCTGAAAAGATCGCGCTCGCCGGGAACGAGGGTTTTGCCCACCCGGAGCGGGTGATTGCGCCCGAATGGTCGCCCGATTCGCGCTGGGTCGCGTTCACGAAACGGATGAAAAACGAGTTCAACGCGATTTTTATCTATTCGATCCTCGACAAAAAAGCCACCCAAATCACCGACGCGATGGCCGATTGCAAGTCGCCCGCGTGGGACAAATCGGGCAAATACCTCTACTTTTTGGGCAGCACCGACCTCGGCCTTTCCGTCGGTTGGCTCGATCTTTCATCGTATGGGCGGCCCGTCACGCGGTCGGTTTTTGTGGCGGTCTTGTCAAAAAGCGAACCGTCGCCGCTCGCACCGCCGAACGACGAGGAGGGAAAACCGGACACCACAGCCGCAAAAAAGGACACCTCCAAACTCGTGAAAATTGATTTTGACGGCCTCGACCGCCGCATCGTCGCGCTCGAACTTCCAGCCAAAAATTATGCGTTTTTGGCCGCTGGCGCGGAAAAAAACCTCTTTTTTGCCGAATGGAGCGCCGACCCGGCCATCACCCGCGAGGTCACCTTTTCCGTTTCGCGCCACAATTTGACCGACCGGAAGACCGAAAAATGGCTGGACGGGCTGCAAGGTTTCGATATCAGTGCCGATGGCAAAAAAGCCCTTTTTGCAACGCCCGACAAATCTTGGACGGTCGCGGAAACTGCGGCTGCGCCAAAACCGGGCGACGGAAAATTGAAGCTCGATGACCTTCAAATGAAAGTGGACCCGCTGGCCGAGGCGCGGCAGATATTCCGCGAAGCGTGGCGTTTTCAGCGCGACTATTTTTATGTAAAAAACGTCCACGGCCTCGATATGGACTGGGCGATGAAAACCTATGCGCCGTGGGTCGAGCACGTCCGGCACCGGTCGGATTTGAACTATATTTTGGACATTTTTGGCGGCGAGACGAGCATCGCGCACTCGTTTGTCGGCGGCGGCGATTACCCGAAAGTTGCCCAAGTGCCGGGCGGGCTGCTCGGCGCGAACTATGAGACCAGCGAGGGCAGGTACCGTTTTTCAAAAATATTGACCGGCGAAAACTGGAACCCCGGCCTAAAAGCCCCGCTCGTTCAGCCCGGCATCGAGGTTGCCGTGGGCGATTATCTGCTCGCCGTGAACGGCATCCCGCTCGATGCGTCGATGAACCTGTACACGCTTTTTGAGCGGACGGCGGGCAAACAGGTGACCATTTTGGTCAACTCGCGCCCTTCGCCGGTCGGTGCGCGCGAGATCACGGTGGTCCCCGTGGCCAGCGAAACGATGCTCCGGC
>JANOQP010000453.1:0-3615 GCA_031414895.1 Saprospirales bacterium | reverse complement strand
CAGCCGTTCGCATCGGTCACGACGACGGTGTAATCTCCAAAACCGAGGTTTCCGAGGTCTTCCGTGGTCGAAAAAGCGGTGCCGTTTTTCGTCCATTTGAACGAGAAAGGTGCGGTGCCGCCCGTCACGGTGATGTTTATCGAGCCCAAATTCTGGCTGTTCATGTCATTGACAACGACTGGCGCGGCCACGACCAGCGCGGTCGGGACGGCCACATTGACCGTCTGGGCCGTGCTGCAACCTGCATTGTCGGTGACGGTGAGGCCGCCCGTTCCATTGCAAAGTGCGGAGGCCGTCGGGCCGGTTTGGCCGTTGCCCCATAGATAGGTGTACGGCGATTGCCCGCCTGTCGTGCCGGATGCAGTGATGCTGCCCGTGCAATTTTGGAAACAGCCAGAAGCGGCCAGCCCGCCGACCTGCACAGGGGTCAAAATTTTCACATCAAAAGCGCATGAACCGACATTGCCAGCGGCATCGGTGAAGGTGAAAGTCTGGGTCGTCGTGCCGACCGGGAAGACCGAGCCGCTGTTCAGACCGGTGGTCAAATCCCAAATGCCGTTGGCAATCGAACAGTTGTCCGTGGCGAACGGAAATTGATAGGTGACGGTCGTTTGGTCGGCGCAGCGGATGATATCGGCGATGCAGGTGACGATGGGCGGCACGTTGTCGAGCGCGGCGATGGTTGCCGTCGAGGTTGTCGTGCAGCCGTTAGCATCGGTGATGACGACGGGGTGATTGCCCGGCAACAGGTTGATTGCGGTCGCATCGGTCGAGCCGTTGGCCCACAAATAGGCGAGCGGCGCGGTGCCGCCCTGCGCATCGACGGTCGCTGAACCGGTCGCTTCATCGAGGCAGGTCGTGTTCGTTTGTCCCGAAATCGTTGCGCTCAAAGTGGTCGGCTCGGTGACGGTCGCGCTGATGCTGGTTTCGCAGCCCGACGCATCGGAAATGATGACCGAATAGGCCCCGCCGGAAAGCCCGGTCGCCGTCGCGGTTGTCTGGCCGTTGCTCCACGAATAGGTGAAAGGGCCCGTCCCGCCGCCCAAATTGAGTGCAATTTGGCCGTTGGCCGCGCCCGCGCAGGTGACGTTTTGGGCGGCAAAATTGGCCGACAACGTGCAGCCAAAAGGCGCGACAACCACGGTTTGCTCCGAAGTGCAGCCATTCCCGTCGGTCACGATGACGGAATAAGTTGCTGGGGCAAGCCCGGTGATGGTCGAAGTGGTCGCGCCGTTGTTCCATAAATACGAGTAGGTGTTCGAGCCGCCGGTCGGGTTCGCGGAGGCCGTGCCGTCGTTGGAGTTGCTGGCGGTCTGGTCGGTTGCGGTCGCGTTTGCGGTGAGTTTTGCTGGCTCCGAAATTTGGATGCTCAACGATGCGGGGCAGCCGCTCGCGTCGGTTATTTCAACCAAATAAGTCCCGGCGGCGAGGCCGGAAGCGGTCGCGGTCGTGTTTCCGTTGCTCCAATTAAAAGTGATTGGCGAAGCCGCACCCTGCAAACTGACAGTCGCCGAGCCATCATTTGACCCAAAACAGGTGCTGTTCGTCCCCGAAATGGCCGACGAAATATTACAACCAAAGGCATTGACGGTAACGGTTTGTGCAGCCGTGCAGCCGTTCGCATCCGTCGTCGTGACGGAATACGCGCCCGGCGAAAGGCCGGAAATCGAGGCACTCGTCGCGCCGTTCGACCACTCGTATATATATGGAGTGGTGCCGCCGTTCGGCGAGGCGGTCGCGGTGCCGTCATTGAGGTTATTGGCCGATTGGGCGGTCGCGGTCGCGGGGCAGGCGAGCGGTGCGGTCGGTTGGGAAATTGTGGCGGTCGCCGTCGATTCGCAGCCTTTCGAGTCCGAAACCGTCACGCCATAGCTCCCGGCAGCGAGGTTGCCGATGGCCGAAGTGGTCGCGCCGTTTGCCCATGAATAGGTGAAGCCGCCGTTGCCGCCCGTGGCAATCGCGGAGGCCGTGCCGCTGGCGTTTCCATTGCACAAAACATCGGTCGAGGAAGCCGTTGCCGCCAAAACCGCGCTCGGTTGGGTGATTGTTTTTTCAATAAAGGTCGTGCATCCGTTCGCATCGGTGACGGTCGCGGAATAGGTCCCGGCGGTCAGGTTCGAGCGGTTTTGGGAAACGATGCCGCCGCCCCAATTGAACGAATAGGCTGCCGTGCCGCCGCTCACACCGAGCAAAATGCTGCCCGTCGCGTTTCCAAAACAGTCCACGTTGCTCGTCGCGGCAGAGGCGGCGAGGGCGGCAGTTGGTTGGGCGATATTGCTCGAAACGGACGTTTCACAACCGTTTGCATCCGAAATTGTCGCTGAATAGATGCCCGCAGCGAGGTTCGAGCGGTTTTGGGAAACAATGCCGCCGCCCCAATTATAGGAGAAAGGCGCAGTCCCGCCGCTTGTTGCGAGCTGGATTGCCCCGGTCTGGTTTCCAAAACAGGCGATGTCGGTGGCCGTCGCGGCGGTCGCCAAAACTGCGGCGGGCGCGGTGATTGTGGTCGGCAAAACGGTCGTGCAATTGCTCGCATCCGTCACTGTCACCGAGTAAATCCCGGCAGCGAGGCCGTTGCGGTTTTGTGCGGACGAGCCGTTTTCCCAAAGATAGGAATAGGGCGCCGCGCCATTGTTCACGTTCAAATTGATGGCCCCCGTCGCGTTTCCGAAACAGGCGACATTGGTGGAATTGGCCGAAACGGCAAGGGAAGAACCGGAGTTGATGAGCGTTTTTGTTGAAATAAAAGAGCAACCGTTCGCATCCGTCACGGTCGCAGAATAGGTCCCAGCGGAAAGCCCTGTGCGGTTCGGGCCGGTGATGCCACCGCCCCAACTGATGAAATAGGCCGCCGTGCCGCCGCTCGCCGTGAGCGAGATGCTGCCGTTCGCGTTGCCGCAAATCGGGTTGACGGACGTGGCCGAAACCGCAAGCGCGGAGGCCGGTTGGGTGATGGTTTCGGAAAGGGTCGTCGTGCAATTGTGCGCGTCGGTCACGGTCGCCGAATAGGTCCCCGGCGCGAGGTCATATCGGCTGTCTTCGGTCGAGTTGCCATCGCTCCATTGATAGGTATAATCGGTCGTTCCGCCGCTTGCGACAACAAAGATGACCCCCGAATTTCCGCCAAAACACTCAACATTTATCGGAACGGAAAAAGTCGTGAGCGGCTCGGCTGGCTCGATGATGGTCTTCGAGATGGTCGTCGTGCAGTTTTTGGCATCGGTCACGGTCGCGGAATAGGTCCCGGCAACGAGCGCGGTTCGGTTTGCGGTGGTCGCGCCATTTTCCCAAAGGAAATTATAGGCCGTCGTCCCGCCAGTCGTGGTCGTGATGATTGCGCCGTTGTTGTTGCCAAAACAGTCCACCTCGGTCGTCGCGGCGGTCGTCGCCAGCAAGTTCGGTTGGCCGATGGTTTTTGAATGGACGACCGTGCAGCCTTTGGCATCGGTGACGGTGACGGTATAAATCCCTGCCGTCAGGGCGGTGCGGTTTTGGGTCGTTTGGCCGCCGTTCCAAAGGTAGGAATAGGCCGTCGTGCCGCCCATCGGGGCGAGGGTTATCGAGCCCGTTGCATTTGAAAAACAGTCCACATTGACAATCGTGGAAGTTGCGGCA
>JANOQP010000452.1:0-3773 GCA_031414895.1 Saprospirales bacterium | reverse complement strand
CGAAAACGGCTACACAACCCACGCCGCTTTTTTTGACTACGACGGCGACGGCGACCTCGATTGTTATATCTTGAACAACTCGTTCATGCCCGTCAACACTTTGGAAAACCAGAACAAGCGCGAACTCTATGCCGAGGACTGGCCCGTGCGCGATTATTTGAAGGGCGGTGGCGATAAACTTTTGCGCAACGACAACGGCAAGTTTACCGACGTGACCCGGGCGGCGGGCATTTACGGCAGCTTGATCGGCTTCGGGCTCGGCTTCACGGTCGGCGATGTGAACGGCGACAATTGGCTCGACCTCTACGTCTCGAACGATTTTTTTGAGCGCGACTACCTTTATATCAACCAAAAAAACGGCACTTTTAAAGAGGAAATCACCAATTGGGTGGACCACATGAGCCTCGCATCGATGGGCGCCGACATGGCCGATATCAACAACGACGGCTTACCCGAGATCTTCACGACCGAGATGCTCCCGTCCGACGAGGTCCGGCTGAAAACGACCACTTCTTTTGAAAACTACCAAACCTACGCCCTCAAGGTCTCCCGCGATTTTTACCATCAATACATGCAAAACTCGCTGCAGCTCAATAATAAGGACGGCAGTTTTTCCGAGATCGCTCATTTTTCGGGCGTCGCGGCCTCCGATTGGAGCTGGGGCGCGCTCATGTTCGACATGGACGGCGACGGGCGGCGCGATATTTATGTGAGCAACGGCGTTTATCGCGACGTGATCGACCAGGATTTCATCGATTTTTTTGCCAACGACATCATCCAAAAAATGACGATGACGGGCAAAAAAGAGGAGGTCGACAAGGTCATCGAAAAGATGCCATCGAACCCCATCCCGAACGGCGTTTTCAGGAACACGCCCGGCCTCAAATTTGAAAACACCGCCAAAAAATGGGGCCTCGACATCCCGTCCTTCTCAAACGGCGCGGCCTACGCAGACCTCGACAACGACGGCGACCTCGATCTCGTGGTCAATAATTTGGGACAACCCGCCTTCCTTTTTCGGAACAATTCGGAAAAATCCGGCAAGCTCCACCATATTTCCATCAATTTGAAAGGCAAGGACAAAAACACGTTTGCCATCGGCGCAAAGGTTTTTTTGTACAAAAACGGGGAAATTTTGAACACACAGCTCATCCCATCGCGCGGTTTCCAAAGTTCGGTGGACTATAAAATAGTGTTCGGCCTCGGCGAAAACCCGGCCTCCGATTCGCTCGTCGTGATTTGGCCCGACAAAAAAAAGACGGTCATGCAACGCCCAGCCGCCGATTCGACGTACACGATTTCGTGGGCAGATGCGGCCCAAAACGCCTCGGCAATCGCCGACGAAATCCCGCAAAAACCGAAAAACACCTTATTGACCGCTGCCGCGAACACCCCTTTCGAGGCCCACAAAGAGGACGCTTTTGTTGATTTTTACCAAGAAGGGCTGTCTTTTCGGATGATTTCGCACGAAGGACCAAAGGCCACGACGGGCGACGCGAACGGCGACGGCCTCGACGATATTTTCATTTGCGGCGCGGCCGGGCAGCCGAGCGGCCTTTATTTTCAGTCAAAAACGGGCGGTTATACGCGCTCCGACCGAGCCACTTTTGAAAAGGACGCGGCCTTCGAGAGCACCGCCGCCGCTTTTTTCGATGCCGACGGCGACAAGGACCTCGACCTTTTTGTGGGTTCGGGCGGAAACGCGGGCGGCGTCGCCTCCGCGTTGCTGCAAAGCCGCATCTATTTGAACGACGGGCGCGGCCATTTTACCTACAACCAACGGGCCCTGCCGCTCAACGGTTTCAACACCTGCAAGGCCATCCCGCTCGATTTTGACGGCGACGGCGACATGGATATTTTCGCTTTGAGCCGCTCCGTGCCAGGCGTTTATGGCGTGCCGCCGCGCCAATTTTTGTACCAAAACGATGGAAAAGGGACTTTTCGGGACGTGACGAAGACAAACGCGCCCGATTTCAACACGCTCGGCATGATTTGCGACGCAAAATTGGCCGACGTTTCCGGCGACGGAAAACCGGAACTCGTCGTTGTCGGCGAGTGGATGCAGCCGCATATTTTCAAGATCGAAAATGGGAATTTTTCAAAAATACCGTCGAACCTCGACGAGTTTTCAGGCTGGTTTTACGCCGTCGAATCTGCCGACGTGGACGGCGATGGCGACCAAGACCTCATCCTTGGCAACCGGGGCGAGAATTTTTATTTCAACGGAACGAAGGAAAACCCGGCCAAACTTTGGGTCTGGGACTTTGATGCAAACGGCACGGTGGAAAAGATCATGACCCGCAAAATTGACGGCCGCGATATGCCCATCCCGTTGAAAAAAGAGCTGACCACCCAAATTCCGAGCCTCAAAAAAAAGGTCTTGAAACACGTCGATTATGCCAAAAAATCGATCCAAGACCTTTTTGCACCCGAAATCTTGAAACAGTCGATGGTCCGCGAGGGCAATTATTTCAAGTCCGCGATCGCGCTGAACAACGGGAACGGCCAGTTCACGATGGTCGAACTGCCCAGCGAAATCCAATATTCGTCCGTCGGCGCGATCTGGTGCGGCGACCTCGATGGCGACTCGAAGCCCGACCTCGTTTTGGGTGGAAATGATGCGTGTTTCATGCCGCAATTTTCAAAACTCGATGCCAGCCGGGGCCATGTTTTGCTCAACCGGGGCGGCGGAAAGTTTGAGCGCATCGAAAACCGCTTGTCCGGTTTTTCCGTCCGGGGCGACATCAAACAGTTGGTGCCGCTGAAAAATGGGCGCGAAAACCGGCTATTGGTTCTGGTGAACAATGCCGCGCCGCACATTTTTGACCTCAAATTGTCTGAACGGTGATTTGAGTTTGTCTGAACTGTGATTTTTTTGATTGATTTGATTTTGGTGATTTTTTCGGGATTATGAAATCATCAAAATCAAATCAATCAAAAGAATCACAGTTCAGACAAAATCAAATCCCGGACGGCCAATTCCGCATCCAAAAACTTGAACTTGAACCCGGCGGCCAATAATTTTTCGCAAGAAACCCGGTCGGAATTGAGGACGCAATCCGCCATTTCCCCAAAAATGATGCGCAGCAAAAAAGCCGGGACGGGCATCGAAATGGCCCAATTTCGCCCCATGCCACGCGCTATTTTTTTCGATAAATCCTTGATAACCAACGGATTGGGCGCGACGGCATTGAATACGCCGTCCAATTTTTCGTTTTCGAGGACGAACAAAAACTGGCCGCAGATATCGTCGATATGTGCCCACGAATACCAAGCCCGCCCGTCGGCAAAATAGGTGGCCGCGCCAAATTTTATGGGCAGCATCAGCTCCGGCAGCGCACCGCCCTTTGTCGAAAAAACGATGCCGATGCGCAGTTTCGCGACGCGGGGGCCGAGGGCGGCAATTTCGTCGTGCGCCTGCTCCCACGCGACGGTGCATTCAGGCAAAAAACCAGTGCCGGGCGCGTCGTTTTCCGTCAAAATTTCATCGCCCCGGTTGCCGTACCAACCGATTGCGGACGCGCCGAGATAGGTTTTTGGGCGGTTTTTGCTTTTTTTCAACTCCTTTTTATTGACTTTTTTACCAAAACAGGCACTTCCCATGCATTCCCTCCATTTCAAAAAGACGGCCTTTTGGGCCGTCGCGGCTTTATTTTTTATTCAAATTTCTATTCAAAAAAGCGTCGCGCAAACGACTTGGATCGGCCCGGCAGGCGGCTCTTGGTTCACGGCGGCAAACTGGTCGGGCGGCGTTTTGCCCTCGGCGACGAACG
>JANOQP010000451.1:0-3018 GCA_031414895.1 Saprospirales bacterium | reverse complement strand
AAAATTTTTCTTCGGCACACGGTAATCGCGCTTCATGTACTCGGCGATCAGGGCATTGCCGCGCGGGTGTTTTTGGTGAAGGAGCATCACTTTTGAATCCAAAACGCGGTCTTCCGGCTTCGTGAAAGATTCGATGGTGGCCCAATCGGGGAAACTTTGGAAACCATATTCCGACATGAAGCGCGGGACCACTTTTTCAAATTCGTCGAACGGTTTTTCGTCGTGCCAAACGCCCCAATAATGGCTGTCGCCCTCGGTCATCGAGCGTTTGTCGGCCCGGCCAAAACTGGGCGAGCTTTCCCAATATGGAATGCCCGGCGCGTAGTTTTCCATATAAATGGGCAGCAGATCGGTGAAAATGTTCTGGTATTGCTTCCAAAGTGATTTGCGCTCGGCCTCGTTGAACTGTTGCTGCCAGCCCCAATTGTGCCACGCCTCGTTGTTCTCGTTGTTGCCACAAAAAAGGACGACCGACGGGTGTTCGCGCAGCCGCGCAATCTGTTGATAGGTCTCGGCGGCGACGCTCTTGAAAAATTTGCCGCTGCCCGGATAGAGTGCGCACGCGAACATAAAATCCTGCCAGACCATGATGCCGCGCGCGTCGGCCAATTGGTAAAAAAGCTCCGTTTCATAGATCCCGCCGCCCCAAACCCGGAGCATGTTGAAGTTCGATTGGCAGACATCGTCGAACAGTTTCCGGTAGTGCGTCGGCGTGACGCGGTCCTGAAAAAGGTCTTGCGGGATATAATTTGCACCTTTCGCGAAGACGGGTTTTCCGTTCAACTTGAAATAAAACGACTTCCCTTTTTCGTCCGGCGTTTGCACAAGTTCGACCATGCGGATGCCGACGCGGCTGTCTTTTTTGTCCAAAATCGCGTTTTTGCCTTTTATCTCGAGCGTAAAATCGTACAAATTTGGTTCGCCGAGGCCGCGGCACCACCAAAGTTTCGGCTTTTTGACGGTGATGGTCGCCGAGTCGAGGTGCTCGCCGATCTCGAGCGTCCGGCCCTCGATCTGTTTGCTCTTGTCCTGGTTGTTGCGCAAAAAAAGCGTCGCCGCGCCATCGATATCGCTCCGGTAAGTGTATTGGCAAAGCAAATGCGCCTCCTCGTCGTTGATGGAACGGGTGTAATAAAACGCGTCGTCGATGATGAAATCGTCCCAAGTTTGGAGTTCGACATTTTGCCAAATGCCGCATCCGACGAGGCGCGGCCCCCAATCCCAACCGTAATGAAATTGCGCCTTGCGCGTGACCGTCCGCGGGCCGCCGGGGAGTTCGTAGGGCAGTGCCTTCCAGTCTTTTTCGGCGGTCTTGACGGGGCTTTTGAACAATATCCGGAGCTGGTTCCCGCGCAGCCGGAGGTGTTTTTTCACATCGAGCCGATAGGTTTGGAACATATTGTCCGCCGACAAAATAAGGCTGTCGTTCAAAAAAACCTCGGCATAGGTGTCCAAACCGTGAAAGATGACCTCGATATGTTTCCGGTTGAAAACATCGGTTTCGAGGTCGAAAACGCGCTCAAATTCCCAATCGGCCTTTTCGACCCATTGCACGTCGTTTTCGTTCGTGCCATAAAAAGGGTCCTCGATCATCTTGTTTTGGAGGAGCGCGGAATGGATGGAATTGGGGACTTTCGTGGCGTGCCAATCCGGTTTTCCGATCTGGCGGAACTGCCAGCCGTCGTTGAGGCCCTGCCGTTGCGGCCGGTCGGGGTTTTGGGAATGGGTCAAAATGGGCATCATGGCGAGGAGGGCGAAAAGGATTTTGTTCATAAAAATCGGGCGAGCGGGCGGCTCTTTATTGAACGGGCAAAGAAATACAAAAAAGGGCGAACGAAACGGGGTGCATCCCTACATTCGTGTCATCCTTTTCACAATAAAACATGACCGACAATGAAAATTTTTACCAAAAACGGCCTTGCCGCAATCGCAATCCTGCTGTTTTCACTTCTATCAATCGGCGATGCCGAGGCGCAAAAATTCCGCGATTCGACGTTGGTAAAAATCGTGACCGTCGATGGGAACGAGTTCATGGGCAAGATCTTGAGCCAAAACGAGAACGAGTTCCGCATCCGCACGGAGACGCTCGGCGAGGTCGCCATCCCAAAATTGAAGATAAAGTCCATCGAAAAAGTGGACAAAACGAAGCTCGTGGACGGCGAGATCTGGGAGCAACAGCCGCAGGAGAGCCGCTATTTTTTCGGGCCGAGCGGCTATGGGCTGCGCAAGGGCGAGGGGTATTTCCAAAACACGGGGCTGCTGCTCAACCAGGTCAATTATGGGGCGACCGACAATTTCAGCATCGGCGGCGGCATCATGCCCTTCCCGTTTTTTACGCCCGTTTGGTTCACCCCAAAATTGAGCTTTCCGTACAAGACCGGGAAGGGGAGCGCGGGCATTGGCCTGCTTTATTTCAACGTTTTTGGCTCCTGGCTCGACCTCAACGACGATAATGACCGTTGGCAGGGGGCCGGCATGCTCTATGGAATGAACACCTGGGGCAGCCGCGAGCACCAGTACACAATCGGGATGGGCTATGGTTTCGCGGACGGGCTGGGCTGGGCCAACTACCCGACGTTCATGCTCTCGACGATGCACCGCAACTCGAAACGCTGGGCATTCATCTCCGAAAACTATATGATACCCGGCGACGGCAGTCCAGTGGTGCTCATTTCCGGCGGGATGCGCTACCTTGGCAAAGTGGTGACGGTGGATTTCGGCCTTTTCCTTGCGCTCCACGAAGAATTCGGAGGGTCCTTGCCGCTCTTGCCGTGGTACAGCATCGCCTTTCCATGGCAGTCGAAGGGCAAAAATTGAACGACGGATTTTTTGCCCAAAAAAAACCCATTTGTAACTGTTTAGCCCAGGCGTGTACCGGCGGCTTTAGCCGCCGTTTCGTGTGAAAATCGGCGGGATTGGATAAATATTGGAGTCACTTCGGCTGCGTTAACCGCCAATTCAGGATGATTTTTGAAGATAATTTGTCAATTTAGCGAAAAGTCGGCGGCTAAAGCCGCC
>JANOQP010000450.1:0-3168 GCA_031414895.1 Saprospirales bacterium | reverse complement strand
CAACGGCGGGCAAGTTGTGGACTATGCCCCGGGGTCGTTCATCGAGACTGCCCGGTTCGATTGCGCCAATTTTTCGGACCCGATTGCCGTGAACGCGACCGACGCCCGGTCTGCCGAACGGGCCAAGTGCAACCCGCCCATCCATCCGTGCTGGTTTGAACTATCATCGCCCGGCGGCGGCTACGATGCGGCCTGTACCGTGGCGACCGTTTCGGCCCCGACGACGGTCGAAAGGCAGTTCTCGGATGCATATTACCAGTTTTTGATCGATGAAATCGAGCAATCCGACCTGCTTTTCCAGCCATTGAGCGATATGCAGAACAGCGGCGCGATGGCCTCCGCGACCGCCGAGTGCAAGCATTATGTCAATATTGCGCGGCACATGGTCGAGCCGGGCGCGGGCAGCCATTCGAGCGGAAAAGTGGATACAAATGATGGGCAAGCCTTTTTGCTGCGCCCAAACCCCGCTTCCGAATCCGTCGAAATTGGCCTGCCCGTGGGCGAAAGCCGCGTCTCGGTCACCGACGTTTTTGGGAAAACAATTTGGTCGGGCGAATGCGATGGGCCATGCTATTTGTCCTTGGCCGATTGGTCGCCGGGGCTCTATTCGGTGCAGGTTTTCCCGGTCGGCGCGGCGCGTCCGTTGATTGGGAAATTGGTGGTTGCGAAGCCATAATTGACTGATTTTCAAGTGTTTAAATAAAAAAACCGCGTCGTCGAATTTGACGGCGCGGTTTTTTTTGTGAAATCCAAAATGCCGAAACCTCCGCTGCGGTTTTGATGATGGGTGACAGATTGGGAAAATGAACTGTTTTTCACTGCACCACCACGGCCAATTTCCCGCCCGCGCTCGCGGCCAGCCGCGTGATTGTTTTCACCCCATATTTTGACAAATCGGCGATCTGCGCCCATTCGAGGTCCTTGCCCGGGCGCAGCCGGAACAGTTTTGGCCCCTCGCCCATCAAAAAAGAGCCGTCGGCCATGACGCAAAAATCCTCCGAACTGGGTCGGGTTTTGCACAAAATATCGCCCGATTTGGTCCGTGGGTCCCAGCTTTTGATGTACCAAGTTTGCGCCGTCGCCTTTGCGATGAAGGCCAGCCGACCGTCGGCGAGGCGGTGCAGCGAGCGGCCCGGATTGGACGTGATGACGGTCGCTTTTTGGCTTTTCAGCCCGGCCACGATGAGCCGATGCACCGGTTTTTCGACCAAATAGAGCGCGGCCAACGTGTCGCGCAGCCAGCAATGGTAGCCGATGCCCGTAATTCTTGAAAAAACGGGCTGCCCCGCTTCGCTCCGGTCGAGCGGGAATTGCCAGAGCCGCTGGGTGTTTTCCCCATCTTTTTCGATCAAAACGCTCGAAAAATGCCGCCCATCGCCCATCGGCGTTGGCGAAAACTCGGATTCGACGGTTTCCGTCACGCGGGTACGGGTGCTGGCGGCGAGGTCGAGTTCCCAAATTTCGGTCTGCGTCGTGTCCTCCGGATGGCCGACGGTGATAAGGATTTTTTCTTCGCCGAGCCATGCGGGCTGGTTGTTGTAGCCGTCGCGGTTCCAAGCGGTGAGGAATTTCGGGTTGCCGAGCGTGTGGCCGTCAGCCGTTTTTTCGAGGTCGAAAAGGAGGATGTTCGTGGTCGGGAGGCTTTGACTTTTTAGGGCAAAAACCAAAAGGCATAGGGAAAAAGTGAGGGAGCGCATCGGATTGGGTTTGTAGCACAGCCTTCAGGCCGTGGGTGCATTTTGCGTTTGCTTTTTAACACAGCCTGAAGGCTGTGCTACTTCATAAACAATTGATTTTCAATGAGTTCGCACAAAATATGGCCGATTGCCATGTGCGCTTCTTGGATGCGCGGCGTGTCGGCGGATGGGACGTTCAGAAGGATTTCAGGGGCCAGCCCGGCGAGTTTTCCGCCGCCCGCCCCGGTCATGGCGATGGTCTTCATGCCCACTTTTTTGGCCGCTGCGACCGCTGCGAGGATGTTCGGCGAATTGCCCGACGTGGACATCGCGACGAGGATATCGCCCGGCCTGCCCGCTGCTTCGACCATCCGGGCGTAGGCCATTTCAAACCCAAAATCGTTGCTCACGGCGGTCAAAAAACTGCCGTTCACATGAAGTGCCTCGGCAAAAAGGGGCGGCCTGTCAAAATAAAAGCGACCCGAAAGTTCCGCTGCAAGGTGCTGCGCATCGGAGGCCGAGCCGCCGTTTCCACAAAAAAGCACCTTTCCGCCCGATTGGAAACAAGCAATCAAAAGCTCCGCAGCGGCCCCGATTTTTTTCAAAAAAAACGGGTCGGCGAGCATCGCGGTTTTCACCTCGATGCCCTCGGAAAGGCGTTTCTGGATTTTTTTTTGCATGGATTTTTTTGGAACTGCCCGGCCAAAGGTCTGTTTTTTTGACAAAAACCGCCCCGTCACCTGGCACCTTGCCAATATTTCCCAAACCGCCTTTTTGCCTTTGTCAATCAAACACAAAGCATCCCGGTTTTCGGTAATATTTTTCAAAAATGGGCGTATTAACTGCACACCAACCGGCCCGGCCGTTTGGGCAGCTTACCGGACAGCCGGGGAGAAATGTCGCAACGGCCCGTTTTTCCCCGGCAATTTTGAACAGAAAATGTACAACGGACATAAACCATGCTCAAACAATTGATTCTCAACCTTTTGCGCGTTTTGGCAGGCCCTTTTTGGCGGCCAAACGTGGCCACTCCGGCACTTCCCAACCCGATTTTTTCCCGCCCAAAAACCACCCAGAACCGCCGCCGCCCCAATCACCAAACCCGCTGACTCTGCCCAAACAGATACGCACACCTCGCCCCAAAAACCTTTTTTGGCAAGGATGACAGTAGCATATTATCCCTTTAATCGATTTTAGTTTCGTTGGCCAACGGGCCGGCAAAAACGACGGGCAGCCTCCGGTTTGGGGGCTGCCCGTTTTTTATTGGGATATTGGATATTGGATATTTTTGGACTGTCCGATGGGCCTCGTTTTGATCAAATAGGACTTTCGCAGATTCTAATTTTTTGATTTACGAGATACGATTTACGAGCTACGATATCTGATTTTGGGGCATCTCCGATTGTCAATCCCTTTTGCCCAACTGATTGATTATCAAACATTTAGATAAAAAATTTGAAAGATCGGAGATGGCCCAAAATCAGATATCGTA